>NZ_NOLI01000366.1:0-1248 GCF_002245975.1 Nostoc sp. 'Peltigera membranacea cyanobiont' 213
AAGCACATCAAAGAGGTGAAAGTGAAGTGTTACACAAGGTTGTACAAGTCCGTTTATATCCGTCACTTGAGCAACAAACACAACTGGCTCAAACTTTTGGGTGTGCTAGATGGTGGTGGAATTATGCTCTAAATAAATCTATTGAGAATTACTTGGAGACGGGTAAGGGACTTGGCCGTGCTGCACTCAACGCATTTCTTCCTGCACTCAAAAAGGCAGAAGAGACTGTGTGGTTAGCTGATTGTTATAGCCAAGTTTTACAAGCTACAACACTTAATCTAACTAGGGCGTACAAAAACTTTTTTGAGAAACGTGCTGGATTTCCTAAGTTCAAATCCAAACATGGTAAACAGTCTATCCAGTATCCTCAAAACGTCAAGATTGTAGATGGCTTTGTTTTACTTCCTGGCAATATTGGGATAGTCAAAGCCAAAATACACAGGACTATTGAGGGGAAAATTAAAACTGTTACTGTAAGCAAAACGCCTTCTGGCAAATACCTTGCATCTATCCTGACTGAGTTAGATGATGAAAATCCGGTTATTTCAGAAGGTAAAATATATGGTATCGATTTGGGGCTAAAACACTTCGCTGTCGTCACTGACGGCGCTCATGTTTCCAAGTACGATAATCCCAAGCATCTTGCCAAACACGAGAAAAACCTCAAACGTAAGCAGAAAAAATTAGCACGTAAACAAAAAGGAAGTAATTCAAGAAATAGGTATAGAAAAGTTGTTGCCAAGGTGTACGAACGAGTTAGTAATTCGCGGCAAGATTTTCTACATAAACTTAGTTACAAGTTGGTCAGCGTAAGCCAAGCTGTCATAGGAGAAAATCTTCATGTTAAAGGCATGGTTCGTAATCACAAGTTGGCGAAATCAATATCTGATTGTGGCTGGGGAACATTCACCAACTTTTTAGCCTATAAGCTAGAACGCAGAGGTGGAAAGTTGATTGAAATTGATAGGTGGTTCCCCAGTTCAAAACTTTGCTCTAATTGTTTTTATCAGATTGGTGAGATGCCGTTGGATGTCCGTGAATGGACTTGCCCTCATTGCAATACTCATCACGAGCGGGACGCGAACGCCGCGCAGAATATTAGAGCAGAGGGTATCAGAATGATAAAGGCGGAAGGTTCAGCCGTCTCTGCTGTAGGAGGGGAGGTAAGTCATACTCTTGGGCGAAAGTCTAAGTTTAGGCACTCCCCTGTGATTACAGAAGCCCCAACTTCAACCGGACTCGGTAAGT
>NZ_NOLI01000367.1:0-1228 GCF_002245975.1 Nostoc sp. 'Peltigera membranacea cyanobiont' 213
TTAGTTAATCCAAAGCATCTAAAAAATTGGTTTACTAATTGTTGTTACTGTACCTCATAAACCTCAAATACGCTGTATTAGTACCACCAACCTACGTTGCTTACCCGGCTGTCATTGAAGATGCGATCGCGCAATTAGTCCCTTTCATCACAGAACATAGTCCCAACCGCACAGTAGATCCCCGGTGGACAGCCCTGAAACTTTTGGAATACGAGGATCGAATTGCACCAGAATTAAGGAGTAAAGAATTAGAGAGGATAGTTGTAGAACACCGACGACAAGTCCATCAAACCCTCGATGATGATTTAGATATTATTATCGCCGATAGTCGTTACACCTTTATTCGTAACTTAATTCAAGGTGCAGCCGAACGCAGCAGAGAAGTCAAAACTAACATTTCCGACAAAATCGACCAAATTGTACTCAATCGCTGGTTGGGAATACCGATTTTCTTGTTCATCATGTACGTGATATTCACTATATCGATTCATATCGGTGGTGCTTTTATTGACTTTTTTGATATTAGCTTTGCCACGATTTTTGTTGATGGTTTCGGTAAACTGCTGGAAAACATCAATGCACCAGGATGGCTGATTGGACTGTTAGCACAGGGCGCAGGTGGTGGTATCCAAACCACAGCCACTTTTATTCCCCAAATAGGCATGATGTTTTTGTGTCTGTCGGTGTTAGAAGATACTGGCTATATGGCACGGGCAGCCTTTGTGATGGATCGGTTGATGCGTTTAATTGGGCTTCCTGGTAAATCCTTTGTCCCGATGATTGTGGGTTTTGGGTGTAACATTCCCGGAATTATGGCGACGCGGACATTAGAAAATAAACGCGATCGCCTGATGACAGTAATGATGAATCCCTTCATGTCCTGTAGCGCCAGATTGACAGTTTACGCCCTATTTATTGGTGCTTTCTTCCCCGTTGGCGGTCAAAATATGGTTTTAGGTCTTTACCTATTGGGTATCTTAGCCGCCATATTCACCGGACTGATCTTGAAAAATACCATCCTGCAAGGGGAAGCCGCCCCCTTCATCATGGAACTACCTCCATACCATATACCCAAGATTAAAGGTGTTTTATTTCGTGCAGGCGATCGCCTTAAAGCTTTCATCACCAAAGCCGGCATTGCTATTGTAATTGGGTGCGACTCTTTTAGGAATACGGTGTATTATAAAGGAGTAATAGATGAATTGCTTTGCAGAGTAGTATAGCCAGT
>NZ_NOLI01000368.1:0-1218 GCF_002245975.1 Nostoc sp. 'Peltigera membranacea cyanobiont' 213
TTGATTTTTACTCAGATATCTACTAAAACAAAAGTTTTGAACCATAACATACGATTTTATGTTAAACAGTTAGCAAGCGTTGCTTTACAAAAATCAGAACCTTGGGCGCAAAAATAAGTTTATTGTTCCGGTTCCGGTTTCAAAAAATGCGATGGCGTACCCGCCCGCCTTTGGCATCGCTTGAAAGCAGAGTGCTTTTGATGTGCGAAAGCTTATGTGGACTGAATAATAAGGTATTCAATCCACCATTGTTGACTTGAGTTAGTAATTAGAGACGATCCAGTTAAACCTTGACTCGTCGGAGTCAGTTTTACTCCTGATCCCGATCAATTTTTTCGATATCATCAGGTGTACCAGTGGCAGAAATTTTTGATGTGCCAGATTTACCTGCACCCGAATTGCCGCCAGAAGCGCTATTCCCCCCTGAGTGTTTAGAATCCGTGTTGCCTTGTTCTTCTTGAAGCTGTTCAAGACGCTACTCACGTTTGCTTGATTGGGTGGGGCGATAAGCCTACGGCATAGCAATTCTTGGAGACGCTGCGCGAACGCTTACCGCAGAGCGAGTAAAAATTCAAATTTTAGTGATGAAGACGAGCTTGACGCTCACGCAATTCACGAGCTTTTTGTTCACGAGCTTGGCGCTCACGCAATTCACGGGCTTTTTGTTCACGAGCTTGGCGCTCACGTAATTCACGAGCCTTTTGCTCACGAACTTGCTGTTCATGCTTCTGGGTGTCGCTTGTGGCAATAACGCACCGCAGATTCAACAAGTTTATCGATTTTGGTGGGTTGAGATTGCCCAAATCCTTTGCCAGACATGATAGTTGGTGTATTGAATATATGGATTTCAGAATAGGTGAATTCTTCTTCAATTGACACAGGATTATCTTCTCAATGAAATATCACTGACATAATAGCTTGCTTAAAGTAATAGTATCTCGCGTAAAGGATTTCGTGAAATGTCTATTAAATTTGGTATTTCTAGTTTAGAACAAACGTTGGGATATGTGACTGAAGCTGCACTTGAAGTATTCAGTCCTAATCATGACAGCTATCCAGCAGTTGGCGTACAACCTTTTTCTGGCGAACCTTGGAAAGAGGGTGAGCATCACGGGAAACACAAACATCATTAATCTGTTAAGGGACTTCCAAAGAATAAATTAATCAACAAAAACCAAGAATCCAATTTTAAACAATAATGATAATCATTTTAAGGGG
>NZ_NOLI01000369.1:0-1217 GCF_002245975.1 Nostoc sp. 'Peltigera membranacea cyanobiont' 213
AGGCTTAACGGAGATATTTTTAGCTATTAGTAGTCAGGTGATAAAAGAATTCAATATTAGTTTAAAATCGTCACATTTGGATTCGACTTCACTACACTTACATGGTGAATATAAAACTAGTTTACCAGATGTAACTTTTGAGAATAATTCATCAAATGGTCAAATCAAATCACCACAAGCTATTGAGATTACCTATGGCTATTCTCGTGACCATAGACCGGATTTAAAACAATTCATCATAGACTTAATATCATCGGGAGATGGAGATATACCAATATTTTTAAAATCGGCATCGGGAAATCAATCAGATTCTTCAAGTTTTGCGAAAATCTTTTTAGAATACAAAGAACAAATGCTAAAAGCAGAAATAAAAAAAGAAGAGAATTTAATGGTTGCAGATGCGGCTTTGTATAACGCAAAAAATATAAGCTCATTATCAGGAATGAGATGGTTGTCTAGAGTACCGATGACTATACGAGAGGCAAAAGAACGAGTATCAACATTATTATCGCCTAATTTTATTAGTAGTTCTTTACCAGGATATTATTATTCTGTAATCAAAAGCAATTATGCTGAAATTGAACAGAGATGGTTAGTTGTAGAAAGCACTGAAAGAAAAGAATCTGATTTACGCCAATTAGAAAAAAGGATATCTAAGTCAAAAATTAGTGCATTATCTAAGCTCAAAAAACTGCTATCAGCCAACTTTAAGTCTTACGAAGAAGCTGTGAAATCTGTAAATAGCTTAAATAAACAATTAAAATATCATCAAATTGAGAAC
This sequence comes from Nostoc sp. 'Peltigera membranacea cyanobiont' 213, assembly GCF_002245975.1. Lineage (NCBI taxonomy): Bacteria > Bacillati > Cyanobacteriota > Cyanophyceae > Nostocales > Nostocaceae > Nostoc > Nostoc sp. 'Peltigera membranacea cyanobiont' 213. The sequence goes on from NZ_NOLI01000369.1 coordinate 782, forward strand.
GTTAATTATTTTGATAAGCAATCAAAGGATAAGAAAGACATTGCTTATCAAGTCAATGCCACATTATCCGAGAATATAAAAGCCATTAAAGCAGCTTATACAAGTGCTGGACGTTTTGTACTGGCAACAAATGTTTTAGATGAAAAGTCTCTTAGTAATGATGAGATGATTTCTGAATATAAAGCACAGCAAAGCTGTGAACGGGGATTTGGATTTTTAAAAGACCCCTTATTTTTTGCAGATAGTATTTATATTAAATCTCCAGAACGAATTGAAGCTATGTCCATGATAATGGGATTATGTCTTTTGGTATACACTTTAGCGCAAAGACAAATCAGAGCAGCCCTATCAGCATCTAAATCTACAATTAAAAACCAGCTTGGTAAAGCTATAAACAATCCAACGATGCGATGGGTATTTCAATGTTTTCAATCTA
>NZ_NOLI01000037.1:0-55364 GCF_002245975.1 Nostoc sp. 'Peltigera membranacea cyanobiont' 213
TTGGGAATTGGGAATTGGGTATTACTTATTTCTTCCCATGCCCCATTCCCCATGCCCCATGCCCCAATTAAGAATGTAACTTTACTTGTTCTACTGATTTACTTTCACTTTTGGAGTTCCAACTGCGACGTGCGGCTTCGACAAATTGGCTGACGCGAATTGGGTCAATTGGTTGCTCTATTCGTCCGTGACGTTTCAGAGAGCTAGAAACTATTACACCATCTGCTGCCTGCATCAATGTATCAATATTTTCCCAACTCGCCCCACTACCAATAAACACTGGCGTGCCAGCTGCTGCATCACAAGCTAGTTCCAAATCTTCTAAGTTAGGTGGACTACCAGTAGCCCAACCAGACAAAATTACTCCGTCTGCTAAACCCCTTTCAATGGTGTCTTTCACGGCAACTGTGAGATTTGGAGAACTCAAAGGACGGGCGTGCTTCACCAACACATCGGCTAGGATTTTAACATCGCTGCCTAACTCCCGTCGATAGCGGAGCAGTTGATAGGCTTCTCCCTCAATTAATCCCTGATCGGTTGCCATCACTCCTGTGAGAACGTTGACGCGGATAAATTGCGCTTGCACACAGCTAGCGATCGCCATTGCACTTTTGCCATCATTTCGTAAGACATTTAACCCTATAGGCAAAGTCACCAAGTTTTGTATCCGTTGCACCACAATGGTCATGGCACTCACAACCACGGGATCGACTTGGTTTTTGGTAAAGGGCGCGTCGAAAAAATTCTCCACAATCAAACCGTCAACCCCTCCGCTTGCAAGGGCTGCTGCTTCTTGCTCGGCTCGGTCAATCACCGCTTTTAGGCTACCTCCCCAACGGGGCGAGGTAGGCAGTGGTAGCAGGTGAACCACTCCAATAATCGGCGATCTAGTTTTAAATAATTGATATAAGTCCACGTCTTTAAATCCGCCTCGCGGAGTCCAGAGTCTAGAATTTTTTGACTATTGACTGTATGACCCTTGACTCTTGACTTTTCATTAACTAGTCAAATGTGTTTTATGATGGTCGGTTTATTGCCTCCTTCCTCAGATGGAAATTGGCGTGAAACCTCCCATAAGATATGTTAAGATAAAACCTGGCTACAAGAGGAGTTTGCCACTCACTAGACGCAAGGCAGCTTTCCGTGGTTTAGGCATCTTGTCCGCGCCCAGTCGCAGGACTTGCCAATCGCCAGGTTAACATTACTGCTTTATCAAGCGTAGTCGCTTTCGTCGATTTCCCGGAGGGTAGCGACTTCTCAACAACAAGCCCTTTGGGCGGCTTCCCGATGGGTAGATTAACAACGCACACGCTATGGTAATGTAAAATACCAATAAGCGAATTGTTAAAAAAGATTACAAGTGTCAAATGTACCCAAAGACACTTCAATTCACCCTGGGGAACAGATTGATAGGAATATCATAACATGACCTCTATTTTTATTTATTGATAGGGTTATGAGTCCACGGACAGTTACTAACAGTGGGGATTTGCCACTGTAGTGTTTTCATGAGGATGCTGATAGCAAAAAAGCAAAGTTAGCGCCGGAATGTTTGACAACAAGAAGAAAAAAATGAAGATATTTTCAAAATATGGGTGACAAGCCAACAATTGCCATTTCTCACCTGGGCTGCGAGAAAAATCGAATTGATACAGAACACATGCTGGGAATGCTCGTAGAAGCAGGCTACGGTGTAGATACAAATGAAGAGTTAGCAGATTACGTTATTGTTAATACTTGTAGTTTTATTGAAGCAGCCCGGCAAGAATCTGTCAGAACTTTGGTAGAGCTGGCAGAGGCAAATAAAAAGATCGTAATTACTGGCTGTATGGCGCAACACTTCCAAGAACAACTTTTGGAGGAGTTACCCGAAGCAGTAGCTGTGGTGGGTACAGGCGATTATCACAAAATTGTTAATGTAATTGAGCGTGTTGAACTTGGCGAACGGGTTAAACAGGTTAGTATTGAGCCAACCTACATTGCCGATGAAACTACACCGCGCTATCGCACTACAACCGAGGGCGTAGCTTACCTCCGAGTTGCGGAAGGATGTGATTATCGTTGTGCATTTTGTATAATTCCTCATCTTCGAGGGAACCAGCGATCGCGTACTATTGAATCTATAGTCGCCGAAGCGGAGCAGTTAGTTAGTCAAGGGGTAAAGGAAATTATTCTAATTTCCCAAATCACCACTAATTACGGTTTAGATATTTACGGTAAGCCAAAATTAGCCGAATTACTTCGCGCCTTGGGGAAAGTAGATATACCGTGGATCAGAATGCACTACGCTTATCCCACGGGACTGACCCCAGATGTAATCGCGGCCATTCAAGAAACACCAAACGTCTTGCCTTATCTGGATTTGCCCTTGCAGCATTCTCATCCAGATATTCTCCGCGCTATGAACCGTCCTTGGCAAGGGCGCGTAAATGATGGGATTATAGATCGCATCAAAACGGCGCTACCAACAGCCGTATTGCGGACAACATTTATTGTTGGTTTCCCAGGAGAAACAGAAGAGCATTTTGAGCATCTACTAGAGTTCGTTCAACGGCATGAATTCGATCATGTTGGTGTGTTCACCTTTTCCTCTGAGGAAGGAACCCCAGCTTACAAGCTACCAAATCAGTTGGACCAAGAAGTGATGGACGATCGCCGATACCAACTGATGGAACTCCAGCAACCGATTTCTCAAAAGAAAAATCAACAGGAAGTAGGCAAAATCGTCGATGTCCTGATTGAGCAAGAAAATCCTGAAAGTGGTGAACTAATAGGTCGTTCAGGTAGATTTTCCCCAGAGGTTGATGGTCTGGTGTATGTCAAAGGCCAGGCAAAGTTAGGAACCATCGTGCCAGTAGCGATTCACCACGCTGATACATACGACCTCTATGGTCAAGTAGTCAATAACTAAATTGTCATTTGTCTTTTGTCCTTTGTCTTTTGTTAAATGACCCTTACAAATTCATCCTTATACTAAGGTCAATACTGCATTAATAGCAGTTTTCATGAGGGTTTACCTGAAACGCTGGCGGACTTGTTGGCATAGCCTCTCCAAGATTTGAGGCATCGCTACCGCCCTAAGCTCACTAATGACTAATGACTAATGACTAATGACTAATAACTAATGACTAAATGACTAATCCAAAAATCCTTACATAAAATTTAGGACGAATTAATGACTCTTTCATTCCAAGAATTAGGTATTTCTCAACAACGTGTCGAAAAACTAGAAAAAATCGGTTTTACCGAACCAACTAACATTCAAATCCAAGCAATTCCCCAATTGCTAGGTGGTCGTGATGTAGTCGGTCAATCTCAAACTGGAACAGGCAAAACAGCAGCATTTTCACTGCCTATTTTAGAGCGGCTAGATATTAATCAAAAAGCCGTGCAAGCCATAGTTTTAACCCCAACTCGTGAATTAGCAATGCAAGTTCACGATGCGATCGCCCAATTCATCGGCGATGAAGGATTGCGGGTGTTAGCAATCTATGGTGGTCAATCAATTGACCGTCAAATGTTACAACTCAGACGCGGCGTTCACATGGTTGTGGGTACTCCCGGACGGGTGATCGATTTACTCGATCGCGGCTGTTTAAAGCTCGATCAAGTGAAATGGTTTGTGTTGGATGAAGCTGATGAAATGTTGAGCATGGGCTTTATCGACGATGTAATCAAAATCCTCTCGCAAGCGCCCGTAGACCGCCAAACAGCCTTATTCTCGGCAACAATGCCCCCATCAATTCGGATGTTGGTGAACAAATTCTTGCGATCGCCTGCAACTGTCACCGTCGAGCAACCAAAAGCCGCTCCTAACAAGATTAATCAAGTAGCTTACTTGATCCCCCGCCATTGGACAAAAGCCAAAGCATTACAGCCGATTTTGGAAATGGAAGATCCAGAAACAGCTTTAATCTTTGTCCGCACCAGACGCACCGCCGCAGAACTCACTAGTCAATTACAAGGCGCTGGTCACAGTGTAGATGAATACCACGGTGACTTATCACAACAAGCACGGGAACGGTTATTGATCAGATTCCGTAACCGTCAAGTCCGTTGGGTGGTAGCAACTGATATTGCAGCACGAGGGTTAGATGTCGATCAACTCTCCCATGTAATCAACTTTGACTTACCCGATAGTGTAGAAACCTACGTCCACCGTATTGGTCGGACTGGTCGTGCTGGTAAAGAAGGAACAGCAATCTCTCTAGTACAACCATTTGAGCGCCGCAAACAGCAAACATTTGAACGTCATAACCGCCAAAATTGGCAATTGTTGACGATTCCTACACGCGCCCAAATTGAAGCGCGGCACATCATGAAATTGCAAGAGCTAGTGCGCGAAGCTTTGACAGGTGAGCGTTTGGCTTCATTCTTGCCGATCGTCAGCGAACTGATTGAAGAATACGATGCTCAAGCGATCGCCGCAGCAGCATTGCAAATTGCTTACGATCAAACTCGTCCTGCTTGGTTGAGTTCAGATGTAGAAATTCCCCAAGAGGAATCTTCCGCTCCCAAACCAAGACTTGGTAAGCGTCGTGAATCATCTTCTAGCGATCGCCCCCGTGCTGCATGGAAATCAGATAGCAACGAAGAAAGACATTCTTCTCCCAAGCCCAAACTGCGGACAGGTGGGCAAGAGTCTTCTGCATCCCCTAGTAAAAAGATAGGTTCACCTACAGCTAGGGAATCAGCTTCTTAGTCAACAATGAATTTTGGATTTTAGATTTTTCTTCAATCCAAAATCCAAACCTAAAATTGGAGAGTTGAGAGTTAGGAGTCAAGATTTTGACTTTGGCTCTTGACTTTTTGGCTTTTTGGGTAATTTTTTCTACCAGTTTGTAGGAAGATAAATTACAGATGCATTCTTCGTGGTCTTATGTTCACTATTCCAGACTTAGAGCAACTACAAGCAGAGCATCCAGAATGGCAGATGGAGCTAGTAGACGGAAATATAGTTGTTATGGGGCCATCAGATTATGAGTCAGAGGAAATTGGTGCTGAGTTAGTTAGATTACTCGGCAACTGGGTACGCCCACAGCGTTTAGGACGGGTGACTGGTTCTAGCGCTGGTTTCATTTTGCCTACATTAGAAACTGAAAACGGGAAAGAAGCTGATAACGAAAAACGAAATCTCCGCGCTCCCGATGTGTCTTTTGTTCGTGCTGATAGACTGAAAATAAGCAAGCGCGACTTTGTGGAACTCGTACCTGACTTGATGGTTGAAATAAAATCTAAGTCAGACCGAATTAAACCACTGGTAGAAAAGATTCAGCTATTCTTACAACTCGGATCTACGGTTGGTATCCTAATTGATCCTGACAAATTGACACTCACAGTTTATCGACTCAATCAAGAACCAATAATTTTGCAGGACAACGACAAACTGACACTACCAGACTTATTACCAGGTTGGGAGCTAATAGTGTCAGAAATTTGGCCTCCTGTGTTTGAGTAGTTCAGAAATACTACAGCCAAAGACGACTAACTAGTTCTAACTCTCCAACTTCATCGTCGCTCAATTTCCAGCCCAAAGCACCAGCATTCTGCCGCACTTGTTCGGCTGTCTTGACTCCAGCAATGGGAATAACATTCCCCTGAGCAATTAACCAGTTGAGAGCAACTTGGGCGGGGGTGCGATCGTATTTTTCCCCAAAATTGCGTAGTAAAGAGATAACTGGAGCAATTTTTTGCAGTCCTTCTTTCTTAAATCGTGGGTCTATTTTCCTTGCACCAGTGGGGGTTTCAACACTATCAATACTGTATTTACCTGTGAGTAATCCCTGAGCTAAAGGACTATATGCCAGGATAGTCACACCCAACTCACGGGCAGTTGCGATAATGCCTTGGCTTTCAACTTGGCGACTGAGTAAAGAATAGCGCACTTGATTTACAGCCAAAGGTACTCCACGAGCCGCCAATATTTGATGCGCGTCTCGCATTTGCTCTGCCGAGTAATTACTTACACCGACTGCGGCAATTCTGCCCCGCTTCACTTCATCCGCGAGGGCGTTCATCAAAGTTTCTTGGCTTAAAAAGAAGGCAAAAGGCCAATGCACTTGATACAGGGCGATTCGCTCTAATTGCAAGCGTTTGAGGCTGGCTGTTAAAGCATCAGAGACGGATTGGGCTGTAAATCGCCACGGTAGGGGGCCAAATTTTGTAGCGATTTGTACAGGTTGTTGAGTCTGTTGGAGAAATTGCCCCAAAAATTTCTCTGATAGTCCCATTCCGTAGACTTCGGCAGTATCAAAGAAGGTAATACCAACTTCTAAGGCTGCGGTAAAGGCTTCTTGTAACTGTTCTGGGCCGTAGCGATCGCCATAATTCCAAAATAGTTTATCACCCCAAGCCCAAGTGCCGATGCACAAGGGTGTAACAGATGGGCCATTTTGCCCCAATGTGATGTTTTCCACGGTTGCAAAATTTAGTTTATTTACATTTCTTTACTTTTATAGTGTATCGTTATAGACAAAATTGGGTGCGATCGCCACCACTTGGCTGCAAATCTTGTGGTGTCGCAGCTACGCCCGTCGTAGACATCGCGCCTTGCATAAAGATTTAAAACCTGAATCAAACGCGCATAAACAAGATTCCCCGACTTCTTCGAGAAGTCGGGGATCTGCGGGTCGCAATTCTCACAAATCAAATAGGATTGCTATAGTTGAGTGTATTTACTTGTATTTATGAATTAGATGATTTATCCTGCTTGGGTTTTTTGATTAATTCCATGTAGACATTAATCTCACTAATTTCTACATCATGCTCAACTCTGGTTACTTTCCATCTCTCCTTTTTTAGGTAAACTTCCTCTCCTACTCTGGGAGTAAATTGGAGATCGTAGAACTTTTTTAGAAAATCTTTTTGATTTTCTTCCCATAATATTACTTTGACTGGTTCTTTAGTCATTGCTTATGCCTTTTTGGTTAGTGGATGAAGGTAAGTAGTTTGAGGACATACATAAAGCAAGTTTATCTTACTAATTTAATGCAATAGCGTAGTTAAAACCACAATTTCATATTGATTGATATTTTTATGTGGCTTGATTGCGTCAAATAAAGTTACAGAACAATACCATAACTCTAGCCAGCATTACTATTGGGTTTAATGAAACATAAGTAGAATGCATCAAACTAATAGTTGTTGCAGTTTATTAATACTGATTCATACAGTCATTTAGCAAGTCCAAAATTTTTATACTCCCTAATATACTTAAATGGAAAAGGGATTACGGTACTTTGCCCTGTGCGGACAAAATCAACATCCATAGTTTGAAGGAGTTGTCTGAATATCAGTTTCGAGTCATTTACCGCAACGATTTTACGGAGATGACAGGCGTCTTTGAAAGAATAATCTTTTACATTTTGATCTCCCACGAAATAATATGCTTCTTTTTCAGTTTCGCCGAAATATTTTATATTGAGAGAAGCATCAAATAAATCTTCGATGTTTTCCTTCTGTTTTGAAAAAATCAGCCTGATATGATATTTATTTAGAAGATAGTTCCGTAATTCAGATGCAACAGTTGAGTTTTTTCCTAGCCTTTCATTCAGAAGTTTTTTGAAGCTTTTTTTGTCTAGTTCATTGCTACCCAAAATTTCCAATTCATCGGAAAATCTCACAAGTTCTTCATTATCTTTGCTAGAACTTTCAGTCATGAATTCTTGTATCAACCCTGCCAAAGCCTTTCCACTTCGCTTATTTTCAGGAAACTCAGTTTCGACTTCGTTGATAATAGCTTCAATTTTAGAAAGCTCAGGAATGGTAATTTCATCGCTACGGAATATCTGATTTATATCACCTGTATCAGAAATAACAAGACCTTCCAATGTCCTGCTTTTATCTCCAGAGCTACTATCTATCATAGCATCCTTATATTTGTCAAATTTTTCCCAGTTAAATATACCTCGATCTTCTATTTCATAAAATTCAAAATTACCATTTGGTTGGATTTCCATAAAAATAACGTGATTTCTCTCTTCATCCCAAGCAGCAAAAGTCCAAACTCCTTTTAATTCAAGTTTAGCCCAATCAAACAGGTTCAATGTTCGAGAGCTAATATCACGCTTTATAAGCTGTTCTTTTATAATTGTTTTAACAATAGCGTCAGAGACATTTATGCTTGATTCAATTGTGAGGTGCTGCCGCCGGAATTCATTTGTTGAAGGGAGATATTCGTCTTCTTGTCCCATCTTTTCATAAAAGTCGGCATCATGAATAATTCTAAAATTTAGAGCGTCTCTTTTATCACGTTTACCAACAGTAATTAAGTTTTCATCAGTGATATAAGGAAGAAGCAATTGTTTCAGTGTCATTACTAAATAAGCAGACTCTTCATCGTTGACTCTATCAACTATATGTATTGCCTGACCATCAAGTTTTGAGTGAAGTTGTTTTGGACTTTTAAGCAAGGTGCTTGTAAGTGGTAAGTTGTCGTCAATTTCACGGCAACAAAAATTAACATCCATGTATTTCGATAGATATTCGTGAATGCTTACCATGATATGGTGAGAAACACCAGCGCTACTTTTGTAAAAATTATCAATACTCCCAAAGTCCAGAAATGGAGTAGATGCTTTTTTACCTTTTAAACCACATTCGATATATATTGTTTTTGCATCAATTTCACCATCACGCGGTAAATGTCTCCGAAGACTTCCAGTTGATGCTTCAAATATATAATTAGGCTTATCAAGAGCATTTTTAAGTTCCTGTTTGCGTTTATTATCAACAGTATTTTTTAGCTCTGTAAGAATAGAAATTTTTGTTCGGTGACGAGCAGTTTTAATCTCTAGCAAGTACCCCTTTTTTAGAGTAATTTTTGCTACATCAATATAGTCTTTGTTTTTGCCTTCAAAATCTCGTACAAGTAACAATGATCCGGTTAGGTTGCAATAATGATATTTAGCAAAACGCGATCTAGAGGATGAAAGCGAGTTTAATAAAATCTGAGCTAGCCATTCTTCACAAATGCAGTCTTCAGAGCTTGCAAGTATAGCTTTCGGAGTAACTTCAATAACAGCATCGTCTTTGAATTCCTCCATAATCTTAGAGCGAAGTTGGTAAACATCAAGCGGTTTTTTAAACATGGCATAGGCATATCTTCCATACTGAAACATGACAGCAGAAGAATTAAAATCTTTACCAATAAGATAATCTAATTCTCTAGCTCCATACCATTTACCATTTTGTTGTCTTTCTAATCGAATAAACACAAAGTCTTGTTTAATAGCATCAATATTAAAACTGATATTCAGACGATTCGTAAAAATGCTCATTTATGAAATTCCTTCAGAATAAAATTAATTGCTTTATTGTCAACTTTATCGTTTTTACAAAGATAAGGAACTTCGATGATTTTCCTGTCAGATGAGATAATTGGACGAAAAGCTGTGTTTGAAGTGCCAAGAATGTTAATCACAAAAACCCGATCTGCTTTGACGATCGCCATTTTCTCACGGATTTTATCAATTAATTCATCGGCTGGTACTGCAACCCGATCGTTCCATAACTTGAAGTCTATATAAATGTTCTGCTCCGTTTTGAAGTCAAAGCGTTCAAATTCATCCACATCCAGTTCTAGCAAATCAATATTTAAGAGGCTTTGAAAAATATGTTTCCCGCATACTTCGCCTAAAGCCCCTTTATAAATATTGTTGAACATTGGAGGTGTCAGCATAAGTTCAGATTCAGGGAATGCTGTTGCCCAGCCAGAATCAAGGAACAATTTATGTAGGATATCGATTCTCATTAAATCTGAAAGACGGGCAGTTCCTTCACTCACTTCTTTGACTTCTTTTTTTCCGTATTCCTCAGAAAAGAAAACTTGAGTTTCACTATAGTCATATTCTTCTAAATAATGATATGAAGAGACAGCTTTTAGAAATTTAAGGTAAATAATACTATTCCAGTTCGGATTGCATTCTGACTCTTTGGCAATAGCGGGTTGGCGGAGAACTTGCTCTCTAAGATTCTGCCATTCTTTAATAGTCTTAGGTGTCCACGGCGTTTTCAGTTGGCGGCGTATATAAGCAGAACTCTGATTGCTGTTGTTGGATGCACGGTTTTGCGCTTCGATTAAATCTTCAGATTGTTTAGTCGATTCACCAGCTAATTCCAGGAGAGCAGTATATTCACGAACAGAAATTACATCCTCTGGGATAGAAAATCTGGTTAGATGTTTTCGCATGGAAGCATCAGCAAGAATATGGATTGTTGGAGCCTTCATATTAGTTCGACATATCCGACCTATGGCTTGAATAATTATTTTATTCAAGAAGAGTGAATAAGCACCTGTATTGTATAAGCTGATGAAGTCCTCAGCCTTTCGCTTAGGCTTATATCTTCCTATATATTTATGAAAGGCTTCATCCAACTTGCTCTTAAATGTATTTAGGGAAAAAGCCCCATTTTCACGAAGAAATTCCAATTGAAAAATGTATTTGATAAAATCATCATCTTTGAGATTACTCTCAAAAATACTTACAAGCAGATTTGTTGGGCTATCTAGATAAATACCATTAATATCCATATCTGAATGCTTGGGAAAGCTGTTAATATGTATTGGCTCTAGGTTAGAAGGAATAGGAAATTGTAGATTTTGTCCAACTCCAGTTGTTTGGTAGGTAGAAATAATGAATCGGCGTTTGTTATCTTTCAGTTCATTTAGCAGTTTCTTTTTATTTTCGTCAAAGCTTTCTCCCCTAAGGAGGAAAATCGTATCATCTACACTACCATCTATGACATCTTTCTTGTCATCCAATAGTAATTTCGCGTACTCATACAATATATTTAGGTCGAACTTTGGATCAGAAGGCTGTGGTAATTTAGTGAACAGACACAGAAACGCATGACAATCAGGGTGATCCAGAAAATATTTCCATGCAGTCAACGCTCTCACATAACGGCCAAATGAGAATTTAAGACTCTTCTCATCATCATCAGTATTTTTATGACGAAGATCGTTCCATAAAGCCTGTGCTGCTTCTCGGTCACGCAAAAGCTCTTCAAGCTGTTTGATTGCTTCCTTCTGCGAATCTGTTCCAATAAATTCAGTTTTTATGACAACTTGATCGTATCCTTTAGTTGCTTCAGAATATGCGTTTTTGAGCCTGATAATAGCATCTTCTTTAAGACGTATAAATGAATTTCCCAAACGAGATTTCAGATATTCAAGATCGTAGTTTCCAATGTTGGTATAAAGTCCAGCAGTCGCAGAAATGCCTACTACCATAGCCTTTGAGCAAACTCCAGCTAAAAAGGATTCGGGTGTACGGCTGAAGTTGAACATATATATTTTCGATAAGGTATCATGCTCATTACTATCGACGATATCGTGGTAACGAAAGCCTGTATCATAAAACCCCTGGCGCTGGATTGTTCCTTTGTCAGTTTGCAAGCCATAGGAAAAGTCATCTTCTAGAATTTTACTAGTTAAAAATTCGACATCTCTATCATCAAGGCGAAAATGATTAAGAACGCTCTTGACAGCAAATTCAAGGGAAAAGGCTTCGTTAATGCTCTTATTTTCGTCTTTCAAATGACGATAGTTATCGGCTAAATACTTAATTCCTGTCTGAAAGTAGGTTAAAAACCCAGTAATATTACTCAGTAGTTCGTGAATATCGACACCAGTTTTTTTTGTTTTAGTATCAAAAGCCTTAATCCAATTTGTAAGGGTTTGTGAATCTTCAATAATCTCGATACGCTGATGACGATCTAGGACATTATGGAATTGGTAATCATAAAACAGAAAGTTCCTTTTATTTGTAGAAAAGTCTTCATGAGATTTACAGGTATGTTGTAATTTATATGTGGTAAATATGTCATTAGCTTTCTCTCGAAAGGTTTCAATCTGTTGTCGTGGGGATAACCAATTTTTACCACCCGATTTTTTCTGGAACCATTCAGATTCTTTAATAAGCAGTTCAGGACATTCGTTTGGCATAAGATGGTTATGAATATTCAAGAATAAATCAAGAAGATCCACTCGATGCTGCAAGCCTGATTTAATGATATTGTTGAGTACAGCTTCTTTGGTAGTATCAAACTCATCAATAAAAATAAGTGCTTTCTCTATAAACCGCTCATTAAAATAATATGAATTCTCAACAAGTGTCGTATTTTTAGCGACGAACTTATCTATACTAAGGAAAAAAACAGTTTTTTCATCTGTAAATACTGCGGGATATAATTTTCCAATCCATTGATATTCTCGATCATTTTTTATAGCTGAAATGCGGTCTTTTTTTGCTTTGAAATTATTTTTCAATGCTTCTATAATAGTTTTTCGGAATTTAGGCTCAATAATTTTGCGAATTTCTGTTTCCCAGCTATCTTTAACTTCTTTGGGAAGTTGACGATTTTGGAGTATTTCTATGTGAGACTTTAATTTTTTATAAATTTCTGTCTTGAATTGATCAGGAATCTCATCATCAATAGCGAGTAGATTTTTAACAACAGTATCTATATTAGAATCAATAAAAAGAACATGTTTGTCAAATTCATCTTCCTTTCCGTCAGCAATAAAACGCTCTTTGAGTTCGTTAATTGGCAAGTTTTTCTTGAGGTTGGTAATAAATAGTATTTTTCTATTTTGAGCAGCAAATTCCTCGTGATTAGAATAAATAAACTCGAGGACAGTGTATGTTTTACCAGAACCAGTCGGCCTACTCAGGAGAAGCAGCCCAGGATTAAATTGTTTACAGTATTCGTTTAATATTTGTTCCATATCCCTGATAACCTTAGTAAAGTTTGAGATGCTTGGATGTCAATGATACATCTATATGCCGATCGCTAACTATGGCACCAGTATTAGCAGTAAAAGTAGAAGTAGGCAACATTCTCAGTTAGCTCCAATTAACGCACAGCAGCATTTAATCCAGTTATGCTTACAGGACAGACAAGCTCTGAACTACCCAAAAGTCTGTCTGCGTTTAGGGTCTTTTTTGGTGGAGTAGAGAGGCTATGCGAACTTTAGAGATTGGAGTCCCCTGCTAGCAAGTCCCAACTCCGATGAAGTCATGGCCATCTTAATCTGTCACATTTTGGCGCGATCGCTCTGAAAACCATAAAAAGGCAATTGAGGATTTTAATTAAGCTCTCCTCATTTTGCAAAAATATGACAACAGACGTGAAACGACCATTCTATGTGCTTGACTGTGCGGCAAGCTGAACATCTTCTATATCAACATTGAGGTGTTGAGCAATCTGCTCCATACTCATCCCTGTTTTTAGTAACAGAGGAACGGTAAGTTTTAACATTTCAGCTTTCTGTTCTTCTCGACCCTCTTCTCGACCTTCTTCTCGACCCTCGGCTTTCGCTTCTTGATAAACCCTTGTTTGCTCCAAAGTTAGTCCTAACATAGCTTCAACTTCCTCTCTACTTAAGGTTGAAAACTTATAAACGACGATTGTGGTGATGATGTCTAGTATTTCGTTTTTCGGCAGCATGTCCGTTGACTCTAATTTTACCCGCTCAATCAACTGCTTTGCTTGCTGTGCCATTACTTCATCCGATGCTAGAGTCAACTGCATCAAGTTGATACCTATTGGCTGCTGATTAGTCGCGCCTAACTCATCTAAATAGATTCGCTGCACTTGATCGCTGTTGAGAAATATTCGATGAGTTCTTTGATCCCTTGGTTCCAAAGAGCGTGATGAAAAAATTACCACACAAAACCAGTCATTATATTGAGAACGATTCCGGTTCAAGTACATCAGCGACTCGGTAAAGAACCGATGGTAGAGGGCTTCATCTCTTTGGAATTGAACTTCAGCAAAAAAGATAACTCTGGATGTTGCACCCTCTGGAGGTAAAAACACACCATCGATGCGGAAAGCCGTTTCTTTGACTTCAAGTGATTCAAATCGATAGTTTTGTGCTTGAGGAGGAGGGACATCAATCAGTTCAAAGAGTAACCCAGGAAAGCGCTTAAAAATTTGATAATAAATGGAGTCTCGTTTCACTATTTCATCCTAAAATTCTCTCGTTATGCGTAGGCGTAGCCCGTCGTAGACATCGCAGATTACAACCAAACCCTAAAAATTAATCCTAACTTGGCTGAAGCATACCCTAATTGAGGTGTATAATTGCTTGCCAAATTGCAACTTCAACTTTTCGTTCGCTGATTTAGAGCGAGTAGGGTTTATCTTTATTTAAAGAGAGAGAGATTAAATCCTATAAACCATACGAAAAAGTAGCTATGGCAAGCGGTGAAGTATTTGATACCAAAACAAAATCCCTATCTGTGCCAAGGGTAAACCTGCTGACCATGTTCCGGCTGGGTTTATTTCAGATGGGGTTGAGCATGATGTCAATTTTGACTCTAGGCGTACTCAACAGAGTCATGATTCAAGAAATAGCAATTCCGGCGACGCTGGTATCAGTTGTTCTAGCACTGCCTTTATTTGTTGCTCCTTCGCGTGTCTGGTTCGGCCAGATTTCCGATGCCAAGCCGTTATGGGGATACCACCGTACAGCTTATGTTTGGGTAGGCGCGGCAATATTTGCGATCGCAGCCTTTTTAGCTATACAAGTAATGTGGCAACTAAATCTTGCCGCTAATAGTACAGGTGGTTGGACATGGACAACTCAAACAATCGGCTGGACGGCAGTTTTAGCTTTAGTTTTCGCTATATACGGTTTAGGAATTTGTGCTAGCGGTACTGCATTCGCTGCTTTGTTGGTGGATATATCTGAAGAAGATAACCGTTCCAAAGTAGTCGGTGTAGTTTGGTCGATGCTAATGGTGGGGATTATTGTTGGGGCAATTATCAGTGCCAGTTTGCTGAAACAGTTAACGCCAGAAGCAACCTTAGAAACCTTGCAAGCATCTATCACCAGGTTGTTTACTATCGTCCCAGCAATTGTATTTGGTTTAGCGATCGCAGCCACATTCGGCGTAGAAAAAAAGTACTCTCAATATTTAACCCGTTCCACATTAGTAAACCGGGAAGACAGCATAACTCTAGGCAATGCTTGGAAAATCTTGACAGCTAGCCCGCAAACAGGTATATTTTTCACCTTTTTATTGGTGATGACTATCAGTTTGTTTATGCAAGACCCAATTTTGGAACCTTATGCGGGTCAAGTGTTTAAAATGCCCCTAGCGGAAAGTACCAAATTAAATGTTTTTTATGGAACTGGTCTACTGATTGCCTACGGCGTTACGGGTTTTTATATTATCCCGCGTTTGGGTAAGCGCAGAACTGCACGTTTAGGCTGTATGTTGGTAGCATTCTGTGCAATCTTGCTGGGCATATCAGGATTCACAGCTAATGCAGCAGTTCTCAAACTAGCTTTGGTATTGTTCGGTTTAGCCGCAGGTTTCTTAACTACAGCCGCAATTAGCTTGATGTTGGATCTGACCGCAGCAGAAGCCGCAGGTACGTTTATAGGGGCATGGGGATTAGCGCAATCCCTTTCTAGAGGTGTGGCGGTAGTAATCGGAGGTACAGTTTTGGATATTGGACGCAAGCTGTTACCAAGCCAAGAGTTAGCTTATGGATTGGTATTCATTCTAGAAGCCGTGGGAATGGTGCTGTCGATTTGGTTTCTGAATCGGGTGAACATTACAGAATTTCAAACAAGTACAAAGCAAGCGATCGCATCTGTTTTGGAAAGCGATTTAGACTAAACTGTATAGGGCATGGGGCATGGGACAAATGACCAATGACCAATGACAAATGACAATTAACCAATGAATGATTTTTGGACAACAATTCTTGATTTTGCCCAAACTACTACTACCAGAGTGGGCAAGCAGTTAATGCAAGATTTTGGTAAAGTACAGGCTGACCAAAAAGCTGATGGTAGTTTGGTGACGCAAGCAGATAAATGGGCAGATCGGGAAATTCGGGATGCGATCGCTTCTACTTTCTCTGGTTACGGCATTTTGAGCGAAGAGAGCGATCGGTCATTTCCCGGTACTGAGTGGTGCTGGGTAATCGATCCTCTCGATGGTACAACCAACTTCACACGCGGCATTCCCATCTGGACAATTTCTCTGGGTTTACTGTATCGAGGCACGCCCATTTTTGGGTATGTTTACGCACCAACCTTAAATCAAGCTTTTCATGGTTTTTGGCCAGGTTCATCTGGTTTAGCAACGCCAATAGGAGCATTTCTCAACCTCCACCCCATCCACGCCAGTGTTGATAGTCCCAGCAACAATCACTTTTTTAACCTCTGTTCTCGTAGTACCGCAGCTATCAAAAACGGCTTTCCCTGTAAAGTTCGGATGTTGGGTGTGGCTAGCTATAACTTTTTGACGGTTGCAACTGGGGCTACTCTGGGTGGTATTGAGGCGACACCAAAAGTTTGGGATATAGCCGGGGCTTGGGTAATTGTCCAGGCTGCTGGTGGGGTCTGGACATCGCTGAAGTTAGAGCCGTTTCCATTGTCACCGGGAGAAGATTATAGCGATCGCTCTTTTCCCACCCTTGTTGTCAGTCGTCCCGAATTAGTTCCGGTATTTCAACCTTTTCTCGAAGGCGTAAAAATTTAATTTGCCGCTTTCACTGCTGAAAACAGTGATTTTGTCAATCAGCACATATTGAGTAGTAGTATATAAATATAAAACTTAACAAAACCATAGTCAAACAAAGAATTGAGTATAAATAAAGCTGGTAATAATCCTGATTTAAGAGCAAAACCAGTGTAGTTACTAATTTAAGTAGTGTAGTGGCTTTTATTACACTGATTATTTTAGTATAAAAAATTTTATGTTATCTAATCTAGATTTAATTCGAGAGTTTGTGCAAAACTCTATCCATAAAAAAGAAGTTTTGTTGTCAAATCCTGCTTTGACAGCGCAAACAGTATATAAGACTAACCAACTGACAGCAAAAGGCGAAGGTGTGATTGCCACCGTCCAACTATCTAACACACTATCTGAATTCTCGATTTCTCCAAAATCATCCCAGTGGGAATTGATAAATCAGACATTAGCAGAATATAGTTATCTCCTCAAAGGAGAAGTAGATAGTCGGGGTTTCTATCATTATCAATTCTGCGAAGTTCCCAAAGGCTATGAGATGCACTGTACTAAATGTGTACTTCTATGGCGAGCTTGGTGGAAATATCGTAAGTATACTTCGAGACTAGGAATTCCCTTGGAACTTCTAATTAGAAGACGAGATTCCTGGTATCCAATTAGGGATTTAATTATTAGCGATGGACTTCTTTATATCAAAACTTTAGGAAGTGAGATAGCGCTAGACTCAGAAGACTTGGTTACTTGGTTAAGCAAAATTGATGTAACTAAAAATAAAGAAATACCTAGTACAGAGACATAATTCGTAATTACTTTGCAGACGCTGTTTATACTCACCCTTTTAACGTTAAATTGACTACAGTCGATTCATTATTTTGCAAAGATTTTTTAAACCGGTGTGAAGAAAAATGAAAGGACTTTGGCTCGAAAATAACCAGTTGCAGCTACGCACAGATATTCCTATTCCTGAACCACCAGCAGGAGAAGCTTTGGTGCGCGTCTTGCGTGCGGGTATCTGTAACACTGACTTAGAACTACTCAGAGGCTACTATCCCTACACTGGTATTTTGGGACATGAATTTGTTGGCGTGGTTGAAAAAGGGCCAGAACACTTAGTTAACCAACGTGTAGTTGGAGAAATCAACGCTGCGTGTGGGCATTGTCGGTTTTGTCTGAGTGGACAACCAACTCACTGCGAAAATCGTACAGTTCTAGGTATTGTCAATCGGAATGGAGCCTTTAGTGAATATCTCTGTTTGCCGATAGATAACTTACATTTAGTACCTGATAATGTGCCAACAGAAGTAGCAACATTTACCGAACCGATCGCAGCAGCTTTGGAAATTCAACAGCAAGTGCCATTGCGTCCAAACGATCGCGTGTTAGTGGTTGGAGATGGCAAATTAGGGCAGTTGGTAGCCCAAACACTAGCACTAACTGGCTGTGAACTCTTAGCTGTGGGACGGCATCAAGAAAAACTTGCCAACTTAGAGGCACGGGGGATTAAAACTGGTTTAGCGGATGCTGTCAAAGATGGATATTTCGATATATCAGTAGAATGTACTGGCAACCCAGAAGGATTTGCGATCGCCCGTCGTGCCCTCCGTCCCCGTGGTACGCTCGTACTTAAAAGTACTTATGCTGGCAACCTCAGCCTGGATATTTCTTCTTTAGTAGTGGATGAAATCACCCTCATCGGCTCTCGTTGCGGTCCCTTTGCCCCAGCCCTCCAGTTACTAGCCACAGGGCAGGTTGACGTACAACCCCTGATTCATGCCACCTACCCCCTCATTGAAGGGCTTGCAGCTTTTGAACACGCCCAGAGTCGCGGTGTTTTAAAAATATTGCTGGAAATTAGTCAATAGTTATTGAATCATTGGGCAAACTCTTTGCAAATTCCCAATCTCTAATACAAATAAGGATTCGTCTTCGGTTGATAGTCAGAACAATCGATCGCTTCTTCTGTATTAGCAATAGATGGGCGTACAGTACATTTAAGACGGTAATTGTCGGTAAAAAATTGGCAACCAGTACAGGGAATTTGATGCATAAGCTTGGCTGTAGCTACGCTATCTCGCGCCGCCGTCCAGAGACTCAAAACAACGAAAATAGTTACAGTCCAAGCAACAACAAAGCAAATTGGGACTAGAAAAGGTTGAATCCCATGAAGAAGGAAAGATATCAGTTCTAACACAGTATGTCCTGATACAAATTAGGAATTAGAAGTATATTAACTCCTAATTCCCAATTCCTAACTTCTCAACTATATGAAGTATATTAAATGCCAGCATGACCCAGCGCTAAACCTGTTACCAACATTCCTAGAACAAGGAACGGTTGGGCGCTGGCTTGATACTTAACATCATTCTTCACAGGGTCGCGCAGAAAATACATATCCTGTAAAGTAATCTGGGGAATGATTAACAGTACTAGGATTGCTGCATACAAATTCTCATGGATGCTGACGAGATAAGCTGCGATAAATCCTTGAAATACATCAATTGTCACTACACAAATCCATGCCGCAGTGGTGATGCCAAACATTACGGGTAGTGAATTTAATCCTAACTGGCGATCGCCTTCTACACTCTTAAAATCATTGACAATGGCAATGCCTAATCCAGCCAAGCTGTAGAACATTGTCAAAATTATAATTGTGGAATTGAGTTCGCCAAACAAAGCGTGTCCTGTAGACCAAGGTAGGGTGATATAGCTTGCACCCAAGGCGTAGCTACCTAGCCAGCCGTTTTGCTTGAGTTTCAGGGGAGGTGCAGAATAAATATAGGCAATGAAAGAACCGATAATTGCGATCGCTGTAATTGTCGGGAATTCATGACCAGACCACACATCTAGCACAAATGCCAAACCATAGCCAGCAATCAGTAATACCCAAATCTGAATAATTACTTGGGGTAGGGGAATCGCCCCAGAGGGAATCGGGCGATAAGGTTCATTGATGGCATCGATTTCGCGATCGTAGTAATCATTGAGGATTTGAGTGTAACCTGTCATCAATGGCCCAGCCAGTAGCATACAGGTTAATACTTTCAACACGTTTTCCAGCGTCCAAGTATAGTTACCCGAAGAAGCCGCACCACAGACTACACCCCAAATTAGGGGAATCCAGGTAATTGGCTTCATTAACTGCAAACGAATTTTCCAAATTGAAGTTTCTCCAGCAGCTGCACCTTTCATCCCCAGCAACTGCCTAGTTTTCGCATTGCGATCGGCAGTTGCTATTGCTTGTTCGCTGGGATTAATTGCTACTGAGTCTATAGCCTCAGTTGGATTGGGGTCTGGGGTAATGGGAGTTGATTCTGACATAAGGCGTATTTTTTTTAGAGTGAGGAGTTAGGAGCAGAGCCGGAGACGCTCCTAACTCCTTACTCTTAACTCCTAACTTTGTTCCTAACTAACTTAAAACGAAATTATCAAATAATTATTCTGAAACTTTGCTCCAGCAACGGATCTACCACTTAAAGCCGAGGGTAGGGGAATATTCCGTCGCTGATCTCCTGCATCTATCGTGACTTCTGGCCCATATTGGGTCAGCTTGACTTGCTTTTTGTCAAAACCTGGCAAGAATAAGCGTACCTGACGATTGGGGATGTCTATTTCAATTGGTTTGGGAGCCTGTAGAGCTTGTGCTTCAAAGTTGGGTAGTGCGTCTATCAGTGGTTGCCAATCACCTACGGGCGAGTCGGGAATGACACTCACAGGTAGAGGGATAAATTCCTCTGACAGATTGACGTTTGTCTCAGGAGACACAAGCAGAACACCACCAACAGTTAAACCAATTTGTTGAGCGCTACCCCACAAATAACGAGCATTTGCTACCTCAATCGGATCTCCTGTGGTTACTAAGAAAGCAGCAAGACGCTTGGGATCGGCAAGCGCGGCTCTCCCTTTTTCCAAGAGATTATTGACTTGGTTAGTAGGCGCTGCAAAGTTATCTGCTGTCCAGTTGATATTGAAAAAGCTGCTAATTAGCGGTTGAATTAAGGGCGATTCAGTAATCGTCTTCCCCAAATCGGAGTTGACAAACAATTGCCGAAATCGCCGGATATACCAACTGAGAGATTCTGGCAAACCCAACATTCGCAACGTTAAAGAGTCACCCGTGCCATCGTAGACGATCGCATCATATTTGCCACTGGCATCATATTCACGGATAGCATTCAGGGCTAGGGCGTTGTCCATCCCTGGTAGTACTACCAGTTCTTGACCAAAAACGTCTTTGAAGATAGGTGTGCGGAGGTATTGCGCTTCCAGTTTTTTCACTTCGTCCCAGTTACGCTCAAGCAGTACAGATGCTTTAAACTGTACCGCCTGTAACTTGGGAGCGATCTCTTGGGGATCGGCACCAATGGTAGTACCCAACAAAATTGATAATGTTGGTTCTGCTTGTCCTGCCAGGAGTACGCGCTTGCCTTGACTTGCCAATAATTTGGCGGCGGCGATCGCAATTTTGGTACGAGCGGTGCCGCCTTTGCCCAAAAATGTCAATATTAGAGCCATTACTTGATTCCTATTTTCACCGCCGATCTTTTCAACTCCAACTTAGCACTCAATAAAGATTCTCAACCTAGGCTGGAAATTTCAGATGCCAAGAAAAATCCGGATCTGAGTTCTTTACAATTACACAGGTTTAATTTCATCTTCAAAAAACCAAGTGGAAAAATTGTCATCAAATAGAACCACTACACCGATCCCACCATCAATGACTTTGTAGCCTTGGATGATACCCACTTGTCCTAATTTTTTTACAATTGGGGGAGAAACGCGATCGCGCAAGCGAAAGACTTTAACCTTTTGTCCGATTTCCATGCCTGATTACAATTCAGATAAACCTTCGTCTCAGTGTAGCGGAAACCGTGACTCTGCTCTCACAAATTCAGGGGAGATAAGGGAGTGAGCAAGAAAATCTCAAACTTCAAACTTTTAACTCCTGACCCAAGAGCTTAAAATTAAATCAACAACCAAGCAATACCAATGTTTGTCACAGCGCAACGGTTGACGGAATATTTGCGATCGTTAGGAGTTAATCCAGATAGCTTGATTTAAGAAACAAAGGTACTAGTCATGTATCAAACAGATCCTCCCCGTCCACCACAAGAAACCATGCCTACCATGTATGATTTACCCAGTGAATTAATAGGGGAATCAGGTTTACCAAGGCTTGTGGTTACGTTAGTATAATTCAGTGGGTTGGGTACCGACATCAAGAGAAAAAACCGAACAAGAATGCCAACGGGCTGATCTATTGGCACAATATTTGCGATCGCTCTTAATCGATCCAGATAGTTTGAGTTAAGTAATCGAGTAGCGATTAAATCATCGCAATGAATAGACATCCTAAAAATAATTATGTTTGACTTCTAAGCATTTTTGTGATAACTTGCGGCTGGTTCGCGTCAGGGAGTTATAGGAACCAATTGATAAATTAACTGGTCTTGCCGGGGTAGGATGTGCTTGAGAGTAGAAAAATGGTAATTAGTAACTTGTGTGTTTAACAATACTTTTTCAAATAAACTTTTTAATGGTACGCTAGTGCGGCAAACTACGCTCCAATAGTATAAAATTCGCAAATAACTTGCCTGTGGTGTATGGTAGTTTTTTACAATGAGAATTTCGCTTAAAGACAATTCAACTTGGTTGCAAGTGCAGCGCTACTGGGAATTGCTGCACGTTTTGGTAGCGCGGAATCTCAAAGTGCGTTATCGAGGTTCGATCCTGGGGGTTTATTGGTCGCTATTCAACCCGTTGATCATGACCGGGCTGTACACAGCGATTTTCGGCGCTACTTTTGCCTCTTATTACGGCAACTCAATACTAAACTACCTATTGGCAGCCTTTACGGGATTGGTAGTGATCAATTTCTTCTCAGCTTCTACCTCTCAAGCATTGAGTAGTGTAGTCGGTAATGGTTCACTATTAAATAAAATTAGTTTGCCAGTCAGCGTTTTTCCTGTATCAATGATTTGTGCAAACATATTTCAGTTTTCAGTAGGGACACTTCCCTTGCTGGCATTAATGACTTTTATTAATTCCAAGAGTTTAGTCAATGTATTGGCGCTAGTATTTCCATTTCTCGCCTTAATTTTAGTTTCTACAGGAATAGGTTTTTTTGTAAGTTCTTTATACGTATTTTTTAGAGACTTGCCTTATTTTTATGAGTTAGTTGTATTTGTAATTTGGCTCAGTAGTCCTATATTTTATCCAGCAGCTATTGTTCCACCGCAGGTAAGGCAGTTTTTAGGTATCAATCCGTTATCACCAATTATTGAAAGCCTTCGTCAGATTACATTATCAGGTTCTCTGCCAGATTTAGGTTTAATTTGGGGTTCTTTGCTCAGTGGGGTAATTATTTTAGCTTTGGGATGGACTTGTTTTCACTTGTGGCGACATCAATTTATGGATTTGCTGTAAATGGAACTAATTCGCCTAGATAATGTTTCGCTATTGCGACGGACACAAGAGGAGTTTTCTTATGACCTTAAGAAAACGATGCTATCTGTTTTTGAAGGTAAATATCGTCAGCCAGTAAAAAAGTTAACACTAGATAAAATTGATTTCGTAGTTAAAAAAGGCGAAAAGATTGGTATTATTGGTGCGAATGGCTCCGGGAAATCCACTCTTCTAAAGGTAATTTCTGGAATCTTGAAACCTACCAGTGGAACAGTACGGGTACGAGGTAAAATTGCTCCTTTGATTGAATTAGGAGCAGGTTTTGACTTGGAAATTTCTGTCATGGATAATATTATCCTCTATGGTGTACTTCTGGGGTATTCTAGATCGGAAATGAAAAGTAGAGCAGCTTCAATTTTGGAGTTTGCAGAATTGCAAGATTATGCGTTCGTGCCAGTGAAGGGATTGTCCTCTGGTATGGTGGCAAGGTTAGGTTTTTCAATTGCAACAGATGTGCAGCCTGATATTCTTATTTTAGATGAGGTGTTATCTGTAGGAGATGAAAGTTTTAAGAACAAGTGTAAGCAACGAATTGAGAAATATTGGGATGAAAAGGTGACGATTCTTGTAGTCTCTCATGATTTAAAGTTTATCGAACGAACTTGTCAAAAATCTATATGGCTAGATAAAGGGGAAATTAAATTCACTGGGAGTGCAGAGGAGGTTGTAAATAAATACCTAAACTTTGTAGATAAGAAACAGGTAAATGTAAACAATGAATAACGATAATAAAAGCTTATACAAGCTTTTATTATATATTGTCTTTTAGGTGAATGCATCAGAAAAGATGCAAAAGAAAGATTTATGTAATAGTGGTTATTCTGATAGAATATCCAATTGAAAGGGATTACTGCACCATATAATCCCCTGTGTGTCCTGATGTCATCCTCACTCAAAACTTATGAGAAAGATGTCAGTCAGGAAAAATATTTAAGTTAAATACTTGTATAACCTGCTACTTATTCATATCAATTAGATATTATTTATTGATAACTAAATAAGAAAGGCAAAAGGAAGGCAAAGTTGTGATGAGCCAAGATAACAAATCTTCGATTTTCATAATTACCGGAATGCATCGTTCAGGCACTTCTCTCTCTGCATCGTTGATGGAAAGTGCAGGAGTAAATATAGGTGAAAGATTAATGGGTGCATCTCCTAATAACCCAAAAGGTCATTTTGAAAACTTAGACTTCGTAGGTTTTCACGAGCGTGCCTTACGTTGTCAAGGTATTAGTCAGGAAGGATGGACAATACAGAAGGGTATCGACATACCACAGCAATTATTTGATAAAGCAAAGCTAATTATCGCTGAAAACGCAACACTGAATTCCTGGGGATGGAAAGATCCGCGCACTACTCTTTTTTTAGATTTTTGGAAAAATTTACTACCGCAAGCATATTTTATATTTACCTATAGAGCGCCTTGGGAAGTTATCGATTCTTTATATCGTCGGGGAGACGAAATCTTTTATAGCAATCCTAAATACGCTTTACAAATCTGGATGCACTATAACAAAATCATCCTAGATTTTCATCATCAGTTTCCAGATAAATGCATTTTATTAAATACTCATACTGTAATTGCCGACTATACTGTTATCTCAAAGTTGTGTGAAAATAAATTTGGTCTTAAACTGAAAGATCCTAGTGAAGGCATTGTAGATAAATCATTAATGACTAATTTAGCATCAAACGCTCACAGACAGATGCTAATTAAAAGGTTTTTTCCAGAAGCAATGGAACTATATAGTGAGTTGAACGATCGAGCCGATCTAAAATGCCAGCTAGTTCACTTAGATCCATTAGAAGTTGATATTTATTTTAGAGACTGGGTTCTTCAAGATTGGCTTGATATTTACAAAATTAGGAAAGATTCAAAAATAGAATTAGAGCGATTGCAGTCTACTCTACAACACACTCAAACAGAATTAGAGCGTTCGCAGTCTACTCTACAACACACTCAAACAGAATTAGAGCGTTCGCAGTCTACTCTACAACACACTCAGGCAGAATTAGAGCGTTCGCAGTCGAATCTACAACATACTCAAACAGAATTAGAGCGTTCGCAGTCTACTCTACAATACACTCAGGCAGAATTAGAGCGTTCGCAGTCTACTCTACAATACACTCAAACAGAATTAGAGCGTTCGCAGTCTAATCTACAATACACTCAAACAGAATTAAATCATTCGCAGTCTACTCTACAATACACTCAAACAGAATTAAATCATTCGCACTGCACTATTGCAGCCATGAATACTAGTAAATTTTGGCAGATGCGAAAAATATGGTTTAAATTGAGACATGCTGTAGGTTTACTAGACGATGGTAATCCGTTTCACATAAGTTTATGGTTTAAATTCAGAGGTGCTACAACTATAAATTTAGTATCCAATTCTAGTTCATCTAACATAAGCATTTTGTCACGATTAAAAAATTTGTGGACTGTTTTCCGAACAAAAGGGCTTGGGTACTGCTTGAAAAAATTACTGAAAAAAACTTCATCAAACTTAAAGTTTGATGAAGCATTACTACCTACCATAGTTCTGCCAGATATTCCTCAAACTAATGATGTTAATTACCAGAAGTGGCTGAACCAAAACTACCCTAATCAAGAAGCCCTACAAAAGATGGGTGAAACGGCAAAATTATTAGATTATAAGCCTACTCTTAGTCTGATTATGCCCGTTTTTAATACTCCAACACATTTTCTGCAAGAAGCCATTGAGTCTGTATTAAATCAGGTATATCCCTATTGGGAGTTATGTATTGCTGACGATTCCTCTACAGATAATTATGTTAGAGAAACGTTAGAGGAGTACTCATCAAAAGACTCCCGAATAAAAGTTGTTTTTAGAACTGAAAATGGCCATATTTCTCGATGCTCTAACTCAGCAATTGAAATTGCAACGGGTGATTTTATTGCCTTACTCGATCATGATGATTTGCTAACTCCAGATGCTTTGTATGAAATTGCTCTATTGCTCAATAAGCATCCAGAAGCAGATATGATTTATTCTGATGAAGATAAAATTGATGAAACTGGTAAACTACGAGATCCTTTCTTTAAACCAGATTGGTGTCCAGACTCATTTTTATCGCGGATGTATACCTGCCATTTAGGAACTTATCGACGAGCGCTAGTAAACGCCGTTGGAGGTTTTAGAACAGGTTATGAGGGAAGCCAAGACTATGATTTAGTTTTAAGATTAACCGAAAAAACAACACAAATATTCCATATACCGAAAATATTATACCACTGGAGAATTCATCCCCAATCTGCCGCAAGTAAACCGGATCAAAAACCCTATGCTGTCATAGCAGCAGAGAAGGCATTAGTAGATGCCCTTGCTAGACGAGGCGAACATGGACGGGTTACACAGGCTGGAAACCTTGTAGGGCATTACATAATTCGATATACAATCAAAGATTATAAGCTTGTTAGTATTATCATCCCTACAAGAGATTTGGGTAATACCTTAGACAAGTGTCTCACATCTATTTTTGAGAAGACAACTTATCCAAATTATGAAGTAATTCTCATAGATAACGGTAGTCAAGAAGAAAATACCGCTAATGTGATTTCTAAATGGCAACAAAAGGAATCTAGTAAGTTTAAATGTTACAGACTTGATATACCTTTTAACTATTCCAAGATTAATAATTATGCAGTTAATAAGGCTAAGGGAGATTATTTACTGTTTTTGAATAATGATATTGAGGTAATTACTCCTGACTGGATAGATGCAATGGTTGAGCAAGCTCAAAGACCTAGTATTGGGACTGTCGGAGCCTTGCTACTATATCCAGATAACACAATTCAACATGCTGGTGTAGTCATGGGTATTGGAGGAGTTGCTAATCATAGTCATAAACATTATCCGGTCAATTCTCCAGGATACTTTGGTCAAATATTAACGGTAAATAATTATTTGGCTGTGACAGCCGCTTGTTTAATGTGTAGACGAGAAATTTTTGAACTAATTGGAGGTTTTGAAGAGGAACTTGCAGTTGCATTTAATGATGTTGACTTGTGTTTGAAGATCGTTGAGAAAGGTTACAAGAATATCTATTTACCACACGTTATGTTATATCACTATGAATCTAAGAGCCGAGGTTGTGAAGATACACCTGCAAAAGTAGCAAGATTTATTCAAGAAACAACGTATATGCAAAAAAAGTGGAAAAACTTTATAGAATACGATCCTTGCTATAGTATAAATTTAACCTTTAAGCGTGA
The DNA here is from genome assembly GCF_002245975.1 of Nostoc sp. 'Peltigera membranacea cyanobiont' 213. Taxonomy (NCBI): domain Bacteria; kingdom Bacillati; phylum Cyanobacteriota; class Cyanophyceae; order Nostocales; family Nostocaceae; genus Nostoc; species Nostoc sp. 'Peltigera membranacea cyanobiont' 213. Next base: position 27,205 of record NZ_NOLI01000037.1, read on the forward strand.
AGATTACAGCATCAATGCTTGATGTCAACCTCAAACCTTCTAATTTATAAACACTAACAAAATTCAGAAAAAAAATGAACATCTTAGATCAATATATCAAATCTGCGCCCAGCCCGCAAAATGCACTCGATATTTTTAAAAGTGAGTGGTCATCAAAATTACCTGCACCACTAGCAGATTTTAAAGCAGGTTCAATTCCATTGTTTGAAGATGCAAGAATTGATTGGGTATCTACGAAACTAGGTGGTATTAAAGGTAAAACTGTGCTGGAATTGGGGCCATTGGAAGCAGGGCATACTTATATGTTGGAATGCTTAGAGGCAGCATCAATCTTATCAATAGAAGCTAATACCCGTGCTTATTTAAAGTGTTTAATTATAAAAGAGATTTTAGAATTCAAAAAGACACGTTTTTTATGTGGTGATTTTGTAGAATATTTGCGAAACACTCAGACTAAATTTGATGTATGCATAGCTAGCGGTGTACTCTATCACATGAACAATCCAGCAGAATTGATTGGGCTAATAGCTAAGTGTACAGATAAAATATTTATTTGGACGCATTATTATGATAAAAAAGTAATTTCAGGTAATCCTAACCTTAGACATAAATTTGTAGATAGTTCTAAAAGTAATTATGATGGCTTTAAGCATACTCTTTATCGTCAGGAATATGAAAAAGCGCTGGAATGGTCAGGTTTTTGTGGTGGTAATGCAAGTACTAGTTATTGGATGAGCCGCGATGATATACTAGCTTGCCTCAAATACTTTGGTTTGAAAGACATTGAAGTAAGTTTTGATGCTCCAGACCATCCCAATGGGCCAAGCTTTGCCTTAATGGCAGTTCGTTAGTAGAAACAATAGACTTGTAACACAACTTAGTTCACAAGGAAATGAAAAGTTAGTCTATGCAAATTTTCTAAGTGGAGGAGATTATACATTGATATTCAAACTGATAGTATTCAGCCTTAGTAAATGAATAGATAGTCTGCATTTATCATTTAATACTTAAAACTTGAAAAAGCATAGTGAATTATGTAATAAGGCAGTCAGGATAAGATGTTAAAACAAATAAAATACTCAGTTATAATTCCTATATTTAATGAAGAAGAAGTTATACAAGAACTTTGGCAAAGACTGCACAAAGTTCTCAAAGAACTTGATGGTAACAGTGAAGTTATTTTTATCAACGATGGTAGTTATGATGATTCTCTTGAAATTTTAATACAGATAAGACTTTCACATCCAGAAGTTAAGATTATCAATTTTTCTAGAAATTTTGGACATCAATGTAGCCTTTCCGCAGGTATAGACCATGCTAAAGGTAAAGCTGTGATACTTATGGATGGAGACTTACAAGATGCTCCTGAAGCAATTTTTGGTTTTGTAGAAAAGTGGAAACAGGGATATGCTGTTGTGTATGCAATTCGTAAAAAAAGAAAAGAGAATTTTGTTAAAAATTTAACGTTTACACTGTTCTACCGAATTTTAAATGCACTTGCAGGTTTGAAACTTCCTTTAGATGCAGGTATTTTTTCATTAATGGATAGAAAAGTAATACTTGCGTTACGCTCCATGCCTGAGCAAAATAAATATATTAGTGGTCTGAGGGCATATGCTGGGTTTAAGCAGATAGGTGTACCTGTAGAGCGTGGTCCAAGATTTAGAGGAGAACCAAGGGTAACGGTTGTAAAATTATTTAAGTTGGCGTTTGACGGGATATTTTCCTTTTCTACACTCCCCCTCAAAATAGCTACATTTCTTGGGATAGTGTCCTCTATCTCTGCTTTTATATTAGGCTTAACTGGTTTGTTCTTTAAATTCATTTTAGAACAGGATTTCTTAAACTGGACTTATGGTTTAACTACAACTTTTTTTATAGGAGGAATACAACTGTTTTTTCTAGGAATTATTGGAGAATATATTGGACGTATTTATGATGAAGTGAAGCAGAGGCCGTACTATATTATAGATGAAAAAATTGGTTTTCAAGAGGAGGTAAATTATTATGAAAGTTCGCAGCAAATTTCTGAATAAAAATAGTTATTTAAAATATCTATTCTTTATACTTGCTATTCTTCCGGCTTTGTGTACAGGCTTTTTAATCAATGTGTATTCTGTTAATGTACCATATTGGGATCAGTGGGCAATTGCTCCATTATTTGAAAAATTTCATAATGGCTCTCTTGGTTTTAGCGATTTAATTGCCCAGCATAATGAAAGTAGAAAATTTTTCCCAAGGTTAGTATTTCTAGGCTTGGGTTTTCTTACAGGTTGGGATGTACGTTATGAAATGTTGATTATCTTTTTACTGGCTTGTATTGTATCTTTCAACATTTATTGCCTTAGTAACTTAACCATTCAGGGTAGTTTAATAAAAAGATTATCTATAGCTACTATCACAAATTTACTGATATTTGCACCAATCCAATGGGAGAATTGGCTATGGGGTATACAAGTTGTTGTTTTTGTCCCTATAGCTTGCATTACAACTTGCCTTTTAATAGCGTATTCCCATCTTAGTAGCAAATCTAAATTTTTTATTTCTATCTGTCTGTGTACAATTAGTACTTTTTCCTACGCTAACGGACTTTTATCCTGGATAATAGTTTCTCCTGTTCTTTTTATCAAATGTCAAGATATATTTAGCAATAAAAAATGGTTAATATTAGGATGGGTATTTGCTTTTATAACTAATGCAGCAGCTTATTTTTATAATTACAAAAAGCCATCCCACCACCCTAGCTTTTCAGAAGGACTTGTACATCCAGTACATGCAATTAATTATTTTTTGTCCTTTCTCGGTGCGCCACTTGGTTTGGGAAACCGGGAAACAAGTTTAATAATATCACCACTTATAGGCTTGGCTTTAATATTAATTTTGTTAGCCTCATGTATTTACTTAGTAAGATTTGTCAAGGAATTGCCTCTTTTGCACAGTATAGTAGTCTGGCTAAGTATTGCTACGTATAGTTTGATTAGTGCAATTATAACTACATCAGGAAGAGTTGGTTTTGGAGTAGAACAATCTTTATCTTCGAGGTATACAACCTTTTCCGTATATTTAACAATTTCCTTAATTTACATTATAGTTATTATTTATGACGACATTAGAAATAAAAGTTTTATAAGTAACTATACAAAGCTACAGTATAGTAGCATGAGTTTTTTGACGGCAATAATCTTAATCTTACATCTATTAACATCTATACAAGCAATTATTACTATGCATGATGTTAGGAAAGATAGATTATTGGCCAAATCTTGTTTGGAATTTATAAATGTTTTGCCAATTAATGAATGCTTGAAAGAAAAAGTCTTTCCCGACTTAAATCATTTAATTAAATATGCAAATGCTATTGATAAGTTAGGGCTTTTGACACCACCTTTAGTTAAGAATAGTATCATTGAGGAAACAAACCAAGATAATCAGGTGAACCAAAAGGATTATGGTTGGTTTGACACTATAACCAAGAATCCAGATGGATCGTATTTAGCTTCTGGATGGGCTGTGTTGCCTGATAGAATGAAACCAGCTGACTGTGTAATTCTGACGTATGAGATTGCTGGAGGTAGATTTCGCATGTTTTCATTGGTCACTGATATAAAATTTGAAAGAGCTGATGTAGCTAAAGCATTAAATAAAAGCACTTACTTAAAATCAGGTTGGCGAAAGTCTTTTGATTTTGTTGAAGATACCAGTAGTTCTGTGAAATTGGTAGCCTGGGCATTTGATACCAATACAGGTAAATATTTTAAGCTAAAGGGTAATAATATGCTACAAAAATAACTAGTAATACATGAAAAAAAGAGCAAATACAGGATATAAAAATAATAAATAATAAATAATAAAAATTTTATTATTAGCAATTTAGGTTCAGAGGAAATTTCTGTGACACTGCAAGAATTTTGTTTATTGCTCGTATCAGTTTTAACTAGTGTGGTGGGGCAATTTTTCTTAAAAGCAGGAGCAATCAAGTTAGGAAAAGTTAGTGTTGAGAACGCTGTTAGTCACATTATTCGTATTATCACAATACCTGAACTGATCGGAGGGCTGGCCTTTTATGCTCTAGGCGCTTTAGCCTATATTCTGCTCTTGACTAGAGTGAATCTCAGTATCGCTGGACCATCTATATCCCTAGTATATGTTTTTTCTGTCTTGCTAGGTTACTTCCTATTCAAAGAACCTATTCCCATTACCCGTATAATAGGTTTGAGTTTAATCATTAGCGGAGTTATATTAGTAGTCTGGAACAAATAACTTGAAAAATTATTGCCTTAAAGGGTTAAAATTTTTTATAAGTTCTTTCCTTTAAGCTCAGGCATATAGAAATATTGATTATTCTAATTTATAGTATTCATTTTATACGCAAGCATGAACATTAAAGTATTAGAATATCAAGACCGTAAATAGAAACGTTACATAACATCTAAATCAATGACAGCAAGAGTGGCAGCTTACATAACCCTGTATAAAGATAAACAAGCTGCCATTGAGTGTCTGCAAGCCATTAAATCTCAATCTATACCAGTAGATATTGTTTTTGTAGTAGACAATTCCGATCGAGAATTACTAGAACCCGATCGCACTACATCAATTTTAATACATCATCATCCAGAAAATATAGGTATTGGTCAAGGTTTAGTACTTGCACTGGAATGGGCAATAAAGGGAGGTTATGATTTTTTATGGACTTTTGACCAAGATAGTTTACCAACTAAGTATTGTTTGGAAACTCTGCTGAATTTTTCTAATAAGTTGTCGCTAGAGTATGGTGATAAGATTGGGATTATTGCTCCTACTCCCATCGATCGCAAAACTGAGAAAGTTGTACAGGGAGCTGTTTTTGTAAAAGACCAATTTATAGGTTGTAAGCACAATAAGAATGTTGATTTTTATGAGTGCGACTCTCCTATCACTTCTGGTTCTTTGATTTCCATTGCTGCTGCTAAAAGTGTTGCTCTCCCTCGTGCAGAATTATTTATAGATGGAGTTGACCTCGAATATGGATTGAGATTACGACAACAGGGATTCCATAATTTGATAGTTACCACAGCTATCATGTACCATAATTTTGGTAATCCACTCAAAGTAAAATTTTTCCAGCGAGAAATGATCGTTCAACAATACTCAGGTCTACGTAACTACTACATTAGTCGAAACCACACTTATCTAGAAACTCGCTACGCCAAAGGATTGTATCGATTAACTAGTTGTGCGCGACGGATAAAATATTTACTCCGTAGGATAGTTACAATTTTGCTATACGACCCCGAAGAAAAAACCTTAAAAGTATGGGCTTGCTTGCTAGGAACATTTCATGGCTTTCAAGGAAAGCTTGGAAAAACTTGGTGTTGAGTTGTTAAAAAAATAATTTCATCGAAGTAACGAAAAATAAATTTATTAATATATAATTCAATTACATTACTTGGATCAGCAAATAATATATCAGATTTTATAAAAAAGTATTTTTCAGTAAAATTAACTTTTATTTTAACTAAACTATAATATCTAGTGATTTATTTTTTAATTGTTAATTATTATTCTACCAATTTAGTATTGGAATTAATCAATTCCATAGATAAAACATATTATGTTGACTACAAAGTAATTATTATTAATAATTCCCCTGATGATGATTCTATTAGTAATCTAAAAACTGAATCTGTATCGATTCTTGATGCTGAAACTAATTTAGGTTTTGGTTGTGCTTGTAATTTAGGCTTAAAATGGATCTACACTCAAAATACCAAAGCTTATGTCTGGATAATCAATCCAGATGCCTATTTAAAAGAAAATACTTTAGATAAAGTTAAGCCATTTTTTGAATCACATCCAAAAATCTCTATTCTTGGTACACTTATCTATACACCAATGGGTGAAATTTGGTTTGCTGGTGGGAGTTTTATTCCTAAAACTGGTGAAATCATTACCAAAAAAAGATTAATCAATATAGATGAAGACTATATTAATTGTGATTGGGTTTCAGGATGTAGTCTAATTGTTAATTTGAATAATTTTACTGAATGTCCTCATTTTGATCCTGCTTACTTTCTTTATTATGAAGATGTAGACTTTTGTTTACGCTACGCTAATGAAGGACATATAGTTGCCATAAGTAATAATTTTTCAGTGCTGCATCAACCATCAAGTATTACTAATAGGAATGTTTTCAAAAAAATTAGAAATAGCACGTACAGCTATTTGCTGACAATTGATAAATATACAAATAAATTTATCTTTAGTATTAGATTCACTCTTCAATTATTAAAAGCTATGTTGGCGATTATAATAAAACCACAAGCTGCATTAGGAAAAGTTTGTGGTATATGGGATTATGTCATCAAGAACCATAATAAATAATTTATTGAATCCTCTTATTAAAATCACAAAAAAACTTTAGATGGAAAGAATAAACTGAAAAACCTAAATTTTAAGTGTCTGAAATTAACCTATAGTATCATCATAACTACTAACATTTGTAATTTTACGATAACTATGAAGTAGTAGAAAAAACTAACAACAGAAAAATTTATTTTATTGTTAATTATAAATAATGACATTATTAATTAATCTATCATTTCTATTAAGTAAACCTACAGGCATCACTACCTACGCTCTCAACCTGCTGCCTCATTTACAACAACTTTATCCTACTCTCCTAGTTTCACGAAATATTTCTGGTTACAACTGCTACCTAGTTCCTCCTAACCAAACCGCAGAACAAGGAGTAAAAGGTCATTTTAATCGCCTTGTTTGGACGCAATTTCAATTGCCGCAAATCTATAGAAAGCTAAAATCCCAGATTTTATTTTCCTCGCTTCCAGAAGCACCTCTTTATAGCAACTGTCGCTTTGTCATCACCTGTTTTGACATGATACCGTTGCGCTTTCCCAAACGCTTTTCACCACTCACAGCCTACCACCGCTACTACACTCCCCAAGTCCTTAAGCAAGCACAACACATTATTTGCATCTCCGAGACTACGGCTCAGGACATCACCAACTTTTACGGAATTCCTGCAAACAAAATTACTGCCATTCCCCTGGCCTACGATCGCAATCACTTCCGCCTCCTCAACCTACCTACCCGCAACTACTTTCTCTATATTGGTCGCCAAGAACCTTACAAAAATATACAGGGATTGATCGCTGCTTTTGCGGCGTTACCTAATTACAAGGATTACGAACTGTGGTTAGTAGGGCCAAGCGATCGCCGTTATACCCCTACTTTAACAGCGCAAGTTGCAGAACTAGGTATAACTAATCAGGTAAAGTTTCTTGATTATGTACCCTATGACGAATTGCCAAAAATTATCAATGAAGCGATCGCTCTGGTTTTCCCCAGTCTCTGGGAAGGTTTTGGTTTACCGGTTCTGGAAGCAATGGCTTGTGGTACTCCCGTCATTACCTCCAATCTCTCCTCCTTACCAGAAGTGGCTGGGGATGCGGCGATTTTGATCGATCCCTACAACACCGGAGAAATTACAGAAGCAATGCAGGCGATCGCAACTAATTCGGGGTTGCGATCGCGCCTTTCTAGCCAAGGTATTACTCACTGTCAACAATTCAGTTGGGAAAAAACAGGAAAAGCAACCGTCGAAGTTTTATCCCGCTACATATAAAAGATAAACTAACACCATAATTAGATGTCAGGATTTAGGATTTTGTCCAGATTTCAGATTATCTTGACTAATGACTGATAAATAATCCTCAATCCCTATGAAAGCACTAATTCTCTCTGGCGGGAAAGGTACACGCCTACGTCCCCTCACCTATAGCGGAGCTAAACAACTCGTACCAGTTGCGAATAAACCCGTTTTGTGGTATGGCATCGAGGAAATGGTTGCTACTGGGATTACTGATATTGGCATCATCATCAGCCCGGAAACTGGAACAGAAGTTCAAGGGAAAACCGGAAATGGAGAATGCTTTGGAGCAAACATCACCTATATAGAACAAGATCGGCCACTGGGACTTGCTCACGCCGTCCAAATCGCCCGTCCCTTTTTAGGCGATTCTCCCTTTGTCATGTACTTGGGCGATAACCTAATTCAACTAGGTGAGCTACGTTACTTTCTGCAACAATTTAGCCAACAACAGCCAGATGCTTTGATTCTCTTGCGTTCGGTTGCCAATCCTAGCGCCTTTGGTGTGGCTGAAGTAGATGATACAGGACGGGTATTACAATTAATTGAAAAACCCAAAGATCCTCCTTCAAATTTAGCACTGGTAGGAGTTTATTTCTTTTCTCACGTCATCTTTGATGCGATCGCAAATATCCAACCTTCTACCAGAGGCGAATTAGAAATTACTGATGCTATTCAATACCTAATTAATCAGGATAAACAAGTTTTAGCCTATAAACTCCAGGGTTGGTGGTTAGATACTGGTAAAAAAGATGACTTATTAGAAGCTAACCGATTGATTCTCGACACCTATCTGAAAGCATCAGTTCTTGGCGAAGTCGATGCCCAAAGTCAAATTATAGGAAGAGTCCAAATCGGTGCAAAATCTCAAGTAATTAACTGCACAATTCGGGGGCCAGTAGTGATTGGTAGTAATTGTCATTTAGAAAACTGCTTTATTGGCCCTTATAGTAGTATTGCTAACAATGTGACACTTATTGATACTGATTTAGAACACAGTGTAATTTTAGAAGGCGCTAAAATTGCCGGAATTCATCAGCGCATTATTGATAGTGTGATTGGACAAAGGGCCCAATTGACTCTTGCACCCCGTCGCCCTAAAGCCTTGCGATTTCTAATTGGCGATGACTGTCAAATTGAACTAACGTGATTTACTTGTTAAAAACAGGAAAGGCCACAGTCGAAGTGTTACCTGCTAGCTGTAAAATACAAGCATTAAATTACTCTCACAATTAATACTGTGGTGGGTTACTCGAAATAATATTAATGAGCATTGTACGTACCAAAATTCCTGAAGTTATACAACTCGAACCCCAAGTATTTGCGGACGATCGCGGGTTCTTTTTTGAAGCCTACAACGATCGCAAATTTGCCCAAGAGACTGGTATTGTTACCAACTTCGTCCAAGATAACCACTCTTGCTCTAAACAAAACGTTTTGCGGGGATTGCACTACCAAATTCACCAACCCCAAGGTAAACTTGTCCGGGCTATTGTTGGCACTATCTTTGACGTAGCCGTAGATATCAGAAAAAGTTCGACTACTTTTGGAAAGTGGGTAGGTTATGAACTCAGTGCTGAGAACAAACGCCTACTGTGGATACCACCAGGCTTTGCTCACGGCTTTCTCGTGCTTTCAGAAATAGCCGAAGTTCTCTACAAAGCTACAGATTACTACGCGCCCCAAGGCGATCGCACCATCTTATGGAACGATCCAGATTTAGCGATAGATTGGCCCGTGAGTGCTACACCGATTTTATCAGCTAAAGACCAAGCGGGTAAATCTTTGAGAACTGCGGAAGTATTTAATTAGGCTTGATGATTGCGTTAGATTCGAGAACTAATTAGGATGAGTAAATCAATTTTGCTGATTGGTAGCAACGGTCAAGTAGGTAAGGAATTAGAACAAATCCTCCCAAGCTATGGCGATATTATCTCAGTAATCCGTCCAACAGTAGACCTTGCCCAACCCGATACTCTCCGCAACTTTATCAGAGCAAAGCAGCCGCAAATCATCATTAATGCTGCTGCTTACACTGCTGTAGACAAAGCAGAAAGCGAACCTGAAGTTGCAAACGCTATTAATGCGATCGCACCCCTAATTATTGCCCAAGAAAGCCAAAAATTAGGAGCTTTTCTGATTCATATTTCGACCGATTATGTTTTTGATGGTAATGGGTATCGCCCTTATCAGGAAACCGATGTAACTAATCCCTTGAGTGTTTACGGTAAAACCAAACTTGCTGGAGAAGAAGCAATTCGGGAAACTTGCGCCCATCACCTCATCCTCCGTACTGCTTGGGTTTATGGAACCTTTGGCAAAAGTAACTTTGTCAAAACCATGCTGCGATTAGGTGCAGAACGCCAAGAAATCCGTGTTGTCGCCGATCAAATTGGTAGCCCAACTTGGGCGCAAGATATAGCCGCAGTCATCGCCCAAACGACTCTCCAGTTAGCCCCAGAAATTAGCGGCACTTATCACTACACGAATAGCGGCGTTGCTAGCTGGTACGACTTCGCCGTTGCCATTTTTGAAGAAGCCCAACAGCTAGGTTTCCCTTTGAAACTTGAACGTATTGTCCCCATTACAACTGCCGAATATCCCACACCAGCCCGTCGCCCAGCCTATTCTGTGCTTGCTTGTGGAAAAATTGCCGCAATTTTAGAGACTTATCCACCTCATTGGCGACAAAGACTTCGGCAAATGCTTCGAGATTGGGTATTGGGTACTGGGGATTGGGGATTGGGGATTGGGAAAACTCTTCCTTAATCCCCAGTCCCTATCCCCTTTTTAATACTCCCGTCTCATGTTGTATGGGCAAGACATCTAAAATATCAGTTTGGGAACAATATTTTAAATCATCTAGACAGTCAAGGCGTAACAATCGTTGACCGTGACTAGCTTGGTGGAATAATCCTAATAAGTTATCTTGCCATTGAGAATAAAGAGCGATCGCACTAATTACTTCATCATTCCCAGCGAGTTCTTCTGGTGAAAACTGGGTTTGCTGCAAAATACTATGCGCGATCGCACCTGCACAAACTGTATCCTCTAAAGAAAAACTACCTTCCCAACCGGAACCGACAATCCACACTGTCTCTGGTTGCTTCTCTATAACAAATTGCACCACAGCCGCCCGGTTAATTAAGGCTGCTGCTAAGAGATTTGGGGAGTCTTGTACCCGTTGTAAGGCACGAGTGCCATTGGTGGTACTGATAAACAACCGCCGCCCCTGGACTAATTCTGGTGTGCAGTCGAGGGGAGAGTTCCCCAACTCAAAGCCAGGTACTTTCGCGCCGCCGCGTTCTCCAGCCCGCAGCCGTTTTTCAGATGGCCATTTTTCACTAACTTCAATTAACCGATCTAAATCGCTGAATACTTGTACAGCTTCGCCTCCAGCTGCCAAAACTGTCGCTATTGTGCTAGTGGCTCGCAAGACATCGACTGCGATCGCACATTCTGGCGCTTTACCTGTTGGAGTCAATTCAGGAGTGTGGTATACGAATAGCTTCACGCGCTGGATACACCTGCTTTAATACTACTGCCGCAAAATAACATTCTACCTAGTTGGTGTCACTAACTATAGTTACAATTACTCCCAGAGATTTTTTTAGCATCAGAATGCATTATGTAACCTATTCAATACATAAATACTTAAAAAGTCCATTTTTATGCTTATAGACTTTTAGACTTGCGGCATTATCCTGTAATCTAAAACAAGAACAGATATCTTAAAGCTATATTTGGTATTCCAGGTTAGCACCACTACGCATACTGACTAACCTTGCCAAACAAAAACCGAAATTTTCACTTCCACTCCGCTTATCCAAAACCTCAAATCGAAATCGCTATGGCACCTTTACCCGATTACCGCCCTAAACAATTATCTTTAGGCCCGTTGGAAGCGGAAATTTTAAATATCATCTGGGAACTGGGTTCAGCCACAGTCAAGGATGTACACGATCGCATTTTGACCGATCCCAACCGCGAATTAGCGTATACTTCTGTCACCACCGTCTTACGTCGCCTCACTGATAAAGGTTGGTTAGCCTGCGATAAAAAAGAGCGGGCATTTTATTGGCGGCCAATGCTGAGTAAGCAGCAATCAGATGTTATCAAAGCTCACGAGCAGTTACAGCGATTTCTAGCGGTGGGGAACCCCGATGTTGTTGCTGCTTTTGCTGATAGCCTAGATGAAGCAGCTAGCGAGCAAATAGCAGCGATCGCCAAACGCATTCAATCAGCACGCCAAGCCAGGGAGGAAAAATGATGCATCTCATAATGATTTTGATTGCTTTGGCAGTTGCCTGGTGCTTAAGATCCTCTTGGAATCAACCCCAAGGCAATTGGAATCTGCGGTGGCAGCGATCGCTATTTTTATTCCTCTTCCCGCCTTTGCTAATTTTCATGACTGCGATCGCTGTGCTGTTCATGGGGCCTCAAGGACAAATGGGCGGAATGTATACAGGCTCAGTCAGCTATGTAGTAGCGTTGATTTATTTGGCATTTTTTGCTATTTCATGTATTAAACTTGCCTTTCAGGGTTGGCAGTCTGTGGAATCTGCTCGTAACTGTCCTCTGGTAAATTTGGGGGATAAACGAGCCAGGTTACTGCAAACGGGGGCGTTGTTTGCGGGTCAAATTGGTTTTTGGCAACCAGAACTGGTAGTTAGCCAAGGATTACTGCAAACTCTCTCATCAGATCATTTAGAAAGCGTCTTAGCCCACGAGCAAGGGCATCATTATTATAAGGATACATTCTGGTTTTTTTGGCTGGGCTGGGTGCGTTCCTGCACCGCTTGGTTGCCAAATACAGAGCTTTTGTGGGAAGAACTGTTAGCTTTGCGCGAACTCCGTGCCGATGGTTATGCAGCATTGCAGGTAGACCCTCTGGTGTTAGCAGAATCACTGTTATTAGTAGTTAGTACCAGCCCAGTATTATCGGAAATCTGCTGTGCTGCATTGGGTTCCTCTGGTGTCGGCGATCGCTTAGAACAGAGAATCGAAGCCCTATTAGCGCCACCAGAACCGATCCAAGAACCTCAATTGCAGTCCTGGCATGGTTTTCTTTTGGCGTTATTGCCTCTAGTAGCTGTGATATTTCATAGCTAAGTGGAATTTAATAGCACATAATAGCACGAAGTCGCGATTTTAAGAAAAATAATAATAAAAATTACAGTGTTAAGTACAATTTCGGCAATTGGTAGTGGTTTTACCACAATTACCAATTAGGGACTTCCAATTAAAAAAATATCCAATTTTGTAGGGTGCGTTAGCGACAGCGTAACGCACCGCCAGATATCTCGGTGCGTTACGGCTTTCGCCTAACACACCCTACTGTATATTTTATTTTTTGGAAGTCCCTTACCAACTTTTAACGATCGCGTTGTGCTATTTAGATTTGGCCTCCAAGTTTTCTAAACGGCTTCTCAATTCCTGATTTTGTTGCTTGAGTTGGTCGAAATCTTCACGCAATTGACGCAGGGTTTTTTCTGAACCGATGTTCTGTTGCACCTTGGAAATTTCTTCTTCAGCAGAGCGACGGACACGCCCATCGGCTGTTTGTTCAGCTAGCGATCGCAAAATCCCCACAGCTTTGGGTGTTTCCATTTGTCCTAAAGCTGCGGCTACCGCCACTTGCGTTAAAAAGAAGGTTTCTTTGGCAAGTTCTGCTAATTTTTCTAAAATCCGTTCCAAATTAACCGGACTTTGACCGACAGAAATCTTTCCTAAAGCGCGAATTGTGGCTAAACGTAGAGGTTGTGGTACGCCGATTTTGGTGTATTCGATTAGTAGATTTAAAGCTGCTTCCGAGGTTTTGAATTCAGCTAAACCAGCGATCGCACCACTCCGCACTACTTCATTCCAACCCGCCTTTTCTTCTAAAATGCCTTTGAGTTGCTTTAATACCTTGTCTTCCTTGGGTTTTTCTTCCAAGTTTGCAGAGGCGATCGCGCCAATCACACGAGAGGCTGTTGCTTCTACGTAGTAGCTAGGATCGCCCTTTTGTAACAACCCTTTCACAACTTTATAGCTTTCAGTAGTTTTGATTTGAGCAAGTGCTTCCACTACAGATCGTCGCACGTAAGCATTTTTATCTTTTAATCCCAGAATCAAGCCATCAAAAGCTTGGTCTAAATTAATTTTGGCTAATTGCTTCGCTACTTCCACCCGCACACCCCACAATGGGTCATTTTTGAGCGCCGCAGATAGTGCTTTTGTCGCTTCTAACCCGCCTTTTTTCGCCAAAGCTTCTGCTGCATAGATGCGCGAAATCGGGTTGGGGTCAGATTCTAGCTGTGCTTTTAACTCTGCGATAGGATACTCTAAAGCTACAGTTTTCAGGTAATTATTCTCAACATCAAAGCTGATAAATTGGGGCTTATTTTCTAAGGGAAAATAGAAGCTTTGTTCTCGTTCATTTACCCGCACTACAAAAATTTTGAGTTGCGAGTTAGTGGCTTCTTGTTGGCTATAGCCAAAACCAACAGGTATTTTTAAATCAAACAAATCCTTACTACCATTTTTACCTTCAGCAGCTTGGGTTTGAGTGACTGTAATTTTTGCCAAATTAGCATCCCCATCCCAAGAGTAAGCTACCTTAAAATCGGGATGACCACCACGATAAACATATTGGTCAAAAAGGAACAAAAGATTATGTCCGGTAGCTTTTTCAATGGCCCTGAGTAAATCTATTGTTTCTACAGTTTTGTGGGCATTATCTTGGACAAATGTTTGAATAGCCTGCCAAAATAATTCATCTCCCAATTGGGATCGAATCATGTGATACACACAAGACCCTTTTTCGTAGATGTGGCGATCGTAAAGTTCAATAGCTTCGCGGTAAACATGCGTTACCATCGGGCGACGATAGCGGCTACTATCTTCATTAATGTAACGACGAGCCTCTAATAAACGATAGTAAGCTGCTTCTTCTAGACTATATTCCTGTTCTGTCCACATCACCTCAGAATAGGAAGCCATTCCTTCCTTAATCCAAGCATGAGACCAATGCTTAATCACCACCAGATCGCCAAACCACTGGTGCGCGAGTTCGTGGACAACTAAACTTTCGGTGTTGCGGTTATCTAAAGCGGCGCGTTCATCCAGCAAACATCTATCTGTTAATAAGGTTGTGGAGGTATTTTCCATCCCGCCAAAGATGAAGTCATCAACACAAACTTGGGCATATTTCGGGAAAGGATATGGATAACCATACTTTTGGCTCAAAAATTCGATCATCCGGGGAGTTTTGCCCATGCTGCGTTTAGCATCTTCCTCCCGTCCCTTTTCTACATAGTAGGTGACTGGTTTACCCATCCACTCATCCCGAATTTCGGCAAAGTCACCGACCGCCAAAGTCATCAAGTAGGTAGGATGAACTTGTTGCTGTGACCAATGGTAGATTTTGTAATCACCATCTTCTGTTGTGTCAATCAGTTCGCCGTTAGAAATCGCCACGAGAGGGTTGGGAACACGAACGCGAATTTCGGAAGTAGACAATTGTCCTGGATAGTCAAAGCAGGGGAACCAAAAGCGAGAGTCTTCGTCTTCTCCCTGAGTCCAAACTTGAGTGGGCTTGTTTGGATAGTGCTTGTCTGGTTGGATAAAATAAATACCCCGTTGCGGTTTTGTCACCGAGTAGGCGATCGCAATCAGTAAGCGTTTACCAATCTGAGTCGCCTCAGCAAGTTGGATAAAAAGCTGTTCGCCGTCGTAGTCAAAAGTTTGTGGCACATCGTCCACCTGCACAGACTCGATATTCAGGTTGACAGCATCCAAAGTCAAACGATCAATGCCATTACGGATTGGCAAGAGGCGAATGCTACAACTGCCCTGATAGCTTTGCTTGGGGATATCCAAGCTGAGATCGAGAAAAATATGCTCCACTTGTCCGGGGCGATCGGGGTTGTAGTGTGGTCTTGCTCCCGGTAACTCAAAAGGTTTGTGTCCGTTATTATCTGTATCAAAATAAGACTTCGACATTGATCCTTACTGACCTTGTAATCCTGAAAAGTCTGGCTTGGCTAGATTTAATTAAGCAAAATAGCGGTGTCTGGATTTCCCAAACCAATAGGGCTGTATGGGGGTTAAGATTCCCCTTGGGGATTGGGGGATTGAAATTAATCTCACCCAAATTCCCGAAGATCGGCAGCCGATCCTGGGACTTTTTTCCATATCCCTCCCGCATTTACTTTTCCTGATGTTTTGCACTTTTTTGTTATCGAGTCAAGTGTCTCTTGCACCTCGGTAGATTCATATTAAGTACAAATACTCCTAATTATTCTTATAACTTAGGATAGCTTGTTGCTGTTAAGTAGGCTATTTTCTTTTAAACGAACAGCATATCATTTGCGGATTCGCTCTTCATCCCCTTGAAGTCTTTTTTAGGGTAATTATTTTAGATTTTTAGCTTATAGGACTACTAATTTTATCAGTAAATACCGATCGATGAGCGGAAATTATTAATAAATCCGAAAACTCTACAATGACACTTGTATAAATCTCGGTGACAATCTGAGCAAAAGAGGATAACAAAATGCCCGAAAGTAAATCAAAGTTTTTCATTCCTGCTATTGGTGCTGCTGTAGTTGTAGTAGGAAGTATAGCGGCTTACATGTATTTTAAAGGCCCATCAGGAGGTAGCTCAGATGCTCTCGGTAGTGCGAAATTAGTACCTTCAACAGCATTGATGGCAACTTATATTACTACCGATCCTCAAGCTTGGGCAAAGTTACAGCAGTTTGGCACTCCAGAAGCACAAAAGTTAGTTGCAAAAGGTCTAGAAGATTTCAATAAGCAAATGTTCAGTGACGGGAACGTTTCTTATGAAAAAGACATAAAGCCTTGGGTTGGTGGTGTGATGATTGCTGTACTCCCACCAAATTCTGTGAAACCGGCACAGTTCAAAGTGCCTTCTGGGACACCGAATGTACCAACAAATTTACAGCAGGAATCAAATATCCTGATAGTGGTGGGAATCAAGGATAAACTCAGTGCTTTGAATTTTGCTAACAAATTGAAGTCACAAAAAGGTGGGAAATTCCAGGAATCTGACTATCAAGGTCAAAAAATTATCGAAACTACAGAAAAGGGTAAGCCGACATATAGCGTAGTTTTAAATAATAGTTACTTGGTATTAGCCCCCGAAAAGCAAGCTGTAGAAAAAGCAATTGACACTTTTAAGGGACAGTCTTCTTTTGCGAGTAAAGAAGGTGCAAGCAGCATTCTCAGTAAAGGAGTGGATGTTAAAAACAGCCTTGCTCAAATTTATGTACCAGACTATGCAGGTATGGTACAGCAATTAGCTGCCGGAAGTCCGCAGGCAAAGCAGTTACCTCCACAAGCCCTGGCGCAACTGAAACTGATAAAATCTGTGGTGGCGGGTGTTGGTGTTGATGATGCGGGAGTGCGGGTAAAAGCGATCGCTAATTTAGATCCGCAACTCAATAAATTTCAGTATCAATCAAGTCCGGGAAATATAGTCGGGCAATTTCCTGTTGATACCTTTGCTCTAATTAGCGGAAATGGCATCAGTCGTGGCTGGGAAACCTTAGTAGAACAGTCAAAAGATTATCCAGAAATGAAGCAAGCCTTGGAACAAGCACGCGGACAACTGAAATTTGTCAATATTGACCTGGATAAGGATATTTTTGGCTGGATGAATGGGGAATTTGCCTTTGGTGCGGTTCCATCGAATCAAGGAGTATTAGCCAGTGTTGGTTTTGGAGGTGCTTTAGTATTTGACACTAGCGATCGCAAAACGGCCGAAGCCACCTTGACAAAATTGGATACTCTCGCCAAAACTCAACAAATCAACATCGCCAATAGAAATGTCGGTGGTAAAGACGTAACTGAATGGCAAATCCCCAAACAGGGAACTTTATTGGCGCATGGTTGGCTGGATGGAGACACTGTATTTGTGGCTCTTGGTGGCCCAGTTGCAGATGCGATTAGCGATCGCAAAAATTCATCTCTCGATAATAGCGACGCTTTCAAAGCCGTTACTGGTTCTTTGCACAAACCCAACGGCGGCTATTTCTATCTGGATATGGATAAAACTAAAACTGTGCCCTCGATCAATAGTTTAGTTTCATCCGATCCCAATACCGTTACCATCCTCAACTCCATTCGTGGTCTTGGTTTTACCGCTAATAGCCCCGATAAATCCACTAGTGAATTAGAGATGTTGTTAGCTCTCAAGCCTAAAACTGCAAAATAGGGGATTGAGTATGGGACAATTCAATTTTAGATTTTGGATTGACGAGACGATAGCGTAGCCTAAAGCCTTCTCTATGAGAGGCTTTGCCAACGGCATAGCCTGGCTTAGAGCAACTCTGCGTACATCTCACAGAAAAGCAAGGTACGTCCAGCATCTCTTAGAGAGCGTCTTTTGGATTAAATTTCAATCAAAAATCCAAAATCTAAAATTCTTAGTCCCCTGTTTTTCTGCTCTCTCATCCTCCCACTCTCACCTCTACTCACAAAACTTAATTATTGCGAGATTCCAAGGTTTGGTTCAGCCGATCTAAAGCTCCAGTCAATCTTTCCTGAGCTACAAGGTTAGCGTCTGCTAGGGGTTCATCGGCGACTTCTTCTTGTCTCTTGAATTTTTGTAAGGCTCGAATTGCTACAAATAAAACTAAGGCAACGATTACAAAGTCAACTATTGCGCCAAGAAAGTGACCAATCTTGATTCCCGGCCCAATGGCGATTGTTCTCCAGTCTTTGCCAGCAAAACTAACCAAGGGATTAATCAATGGCATGATTACATCTTCAACAAAGGAAGTGACAATCTTACCAAAAGCACCACCAATGATGACGGCGATCGCCAAGTCAACTATATTGCCTTTAAGGGCAAATTCTTGAAAATCTTTTAAAAAGCCACTTGCTCTTCTTCTTGATCTCGCCATATTTGACTCCAATAAGCTTAACTTACTGTAATTTTCCTTATAAATGGCACTTAGCTTTGTACTATCCCTCTTGAGAAAAATGTTGCTCGGTATCAAAATTTTACCAGTCTTGAATAAAATTCTCTGATAAATATAAAATGCAAACTAGCATAATTCACATCTTCTCAGAACTTTGCTGCTCTCCAAATGTCCACCTTCTATAATATTTTTTGTTGCTTAGAGCAAGCGACAGGAGGCAAACTGCCGTTATAAAATTCAATTCATTTCTAGACTGCCGTCCAGCAAGTATGTCATAAGTAGAAAAGGCTGTTAAATGCAAACTGATTTATGACTGCTGCTGTAAAAAATACTCCTGGCTTCGCTTCCCGCTTGGTAAATGGCGTACTGGCAATCAAGCCTTTAGCCAACCTAGCCAAACATCAAGCCCGTCAAATGATGATTAAACGTGCTGAGAAAATTGGCGTACCTTGGACGCAAGAAGTCGAGACACTACAGGCGCGTGATTGGAAGGCCGATCTAGCTCAGGTACAAAATCCTGAGCTTTCCTACCCAGAATACTATTTGCGGCCATTCCATGCCTACGAAGACGGAGACCTCAGTTGGAAAGCTGCTTGGGAGCTAGAAGTTGCTGCTCGTACCGTCCATGCTGGAATTTGGCAGGATGCTGGAGCGGAAGGAGATGCTAAACTGCGCCAAAGTTACCACGATATCCTAAAAAGCCAAATCCCCAATCAACCCCAAGACATTTTAGACTTGGCGTGTGCTGTAGGTTTGAGTACCTTTTCCCTGCAGGAAATTTATCCCCATTCCCAAATCACAGGCTTGGACTTATCTCCCTACTTCTTAGCTGTTGCCAATTACCGCGCCCAACAACGTCAAGCTAAAATTAATTGGCTTCATGCCCAAGCTGAATCTACTGGGCTACCAGATGCTTCATTTGATTTAGTCTCAATTTTCCTGATGTGTCACGAGTTACCCCAGTCAGCAACCCGACAGATTTTTGCTGAAATGCGGCGCGTGCTGCGTCCAGGTGGCTACTTGGCAATCATGGACATGAATCCTAAGTCCGAAGTTTACCAGAAAATGCCAGCCTACATTTTGACGTTGCTCAAAAGTACTGAGCCGTATTTAGATGAATATTTTGCTTTGGACATTGAGCAAGCTATTGTTGAGGCAGGTTTCCAAACTCCCACGTTCGCTAACAATACCCACCGTCACCGCACAGTAATTGCTCAGGTGAGTGGTTGATTTTTCTTTACTGCTGTGGGCAGTAATACCACCTTTGCTGCTGCTAGGCTACTACTACTATCGAGTCCCATTTGCCCCACCTCTGTTAAAGTTACTGATGTTCTTTAGCATCGGGGCAATATCTGGTCTTTTAGCCCTTAGACTCGAATCGAATTTTGAAACTGTAGCCAATTGGGTTGTAGACTGGGAACGGATCGAGCGATCGCTTCCTGGTGCAGTTTTGCGGCAGCTTGTGGAAGTAGGTTTAATTGAAGAAGGTTGCAAGTTAGCAGGGGTTGTTGTGCCAACCTACTATCTTCAACGGACGTATCGATTACTTCCCTCAACTGTTTTCCTCTTCACTATAGCCGTTGCCCTTGGATTCACTGCCGAAGAGAACTGGATTTACCTTTTTAACGATACAGCATCAATTCCTGGCCGTACTATCAGCACGCCAGTCCATGCCATGTTCTCTGCACCTTGGGGATATGCCTTGGCAATGTATATTTCGTCTAAAAATCGGTTAAATCAAGACAGGAAGTTAATTTTTACGGCTTGGCTGAATTCTGTAATCTGTCATGCCCTAGTTAATATTCTATCTATTGCTTGCGGTTACTCACTAGCGCTATGTTTCCTTCCTTATGGTTTATTTCCGTTTCTATTATGGATGTTTTGGCGACTAGAACAATTGCTGCGAAAAGTGCAAGGTAAACCATTAATTACCCTGATTTCAGAACGATCGCCCCAGCGCCGTTACTGGCAAAGAAGTTTAGCGCTTTTTGCCCTCGTGCTGGGTGGAAATGCTATTTTTGGGCTGTTTCTCTTAGCCAATAAAATTAGTCCTTTGAGTCCGTCAAAGCTTTTTGACAGTGATATTTTGTGGTTTATATTTAGTCGCTTTTTGCTAAATCTCTTTTTTGGAGTTTTAGCTTGGGGCATTTATCGCTATTTGCGACATTCCGCCCGCCGTCGGTATTTTTAAAATATGATTTAAGAAAATGCTAGGGGGTTTCTATGCAAACAACTCCAGTGCGTTGGACGACTGCCGATCTAGAGTTCTTCGCTAGCGATCGCAGAAATCGCTATGAGATTATTGATGGAGAACTATTTGTGACTAAAGCACCTCACTGGGATCATCAATCAAGTTGTGTCAATATTGGTACAGTTCTTAAGATTTGGTCAGATGAAACTGGTTTAGGTAAAGCTGCGATCGCACCTGGAATTATTTTCTCAGATTCTGACAATGTGATCCCTGATGTGGTATGGGCAAGTCATGAACGTTTAAAACACTTACTAAATGAAGCTGGACACCTCACAGGCGCACCAGAGTTAGTAGTAGAAGTTCTCTCACCCGGCGAAAAAAACGAAAAACGCGACAGAGAAACAAAGCTAAAGCTGTACTCGGTACAAGGGGTTCAGGAATATTGGATTTGCGATTCTATACAAAAGAAAGTTGAAGTTTATCGTCGTGAGCAAGCTGCATTAAAGTTAGCAGTTACTTTATTTAGTCAAGATGAATTGACAAGTCCTTTACTACCAGGTTTCACCTGCTTAGTGAGTAAACTTTTCTAACTGGGAATTGGGCATTGGGAATTGGGAATTGGGAATTGGGAATTGGTTATTTCCTCCCTCATCTCCCTCATCTCCCTCATTTCCCTCATTTCCCCAGCCCATACAGCTAAACCCGTGCTAACACGGGCTGATTCAGGGATGCACTGACTGAATCTGATTCAGACTCTGTGCAGTAGATTTCGCAAGAATTATTAGGACTTTCAATCAGTTTCACTTTGTAAAGTTTAGCTCCCAATTCAAGAATTGGCGATCGCAGTAAATTAGTAATGTAAAGTGCGATATTCTCAGCAGTAGGTACAATTTCGGCAAAATAAGGAATGTCCTTATTTAAAAAGGTGTGATCGAATGGTTCGACTACATAATCTTCTACCACTTGATTCAAACCCCCTAAATCGACAATCATGCCGGTGCGTGGGTCAATTTCACCTTTGACGGTGACTTCTAGATGATAGTTGTGTCCGTGACCGTGGGGACGGGCGCATTTACCATAAATCTCAGTATTTTCTTCGTTACTGAGATTAGGATGAGCTAGCCGATGGGCGGCGCTAAAGTGAGTACTGATAGTGAGGTATGCTTCCATTGCGTTTCCCATATAATCTGCCCAAAGTTCAGGATGTTCAAATAACTGCACGCGGACTAAAGGCAAGTGCGGTGCTAGTCGTTGCCAAATAATCCGTGCAATATTCTCAGTGGTGGGTAAAGTTTCCTGAAATTCTGCCCAGACATCGTTGATATAAGAGAAATCCAATTGATTGGTAACTTCCCGTTTGATTACGTGTTTCACATCAGACAAGTTCAGTACCATACCATATTCATCCAATTCCCCGGCAAGGGAGATAAATAAGACATAGTTATGTCCGTGTCCAGGAAATCTAGAACCAGCACCAAATTTTTCAATATTCTCGGCTTCACTCAGTTCTGGCAACCAATAGCGATGACTTGCCGAAAACTGGGCGCGGCGATTAACAATACATTGCATGAGTACACTATGAGCAGAATTTAAAATTTCTTAATCTTTTTCTGTTTCCAGCATAAACTAATTTCTTTGTCAGTAGTCATTAGTTATTTGTCCATGCCCAATGCCCAATGCCCAATAACTACATAACAGACGCTTGCGCTTCACATTGTAATCTTGTAGCTATGCGGAATAATTCTTGACCTGTGTGTAAATAACGCTCATCGTAGCTCAAAGGAAAATAAGCAAACTCATCAAGTCCATCTGATACTTGATTAAGGCTGTAATAGAGGTTAGCCGCAGTCCCTGCTAAATTAGAGGGATTCGGCAGAGATCGAAAAATAATTTGTGCCTGCTTGAGGTCATCTCGACAGGCTTGTAAGTATTCCTGAAATTCATCTAACAATTCATCATCAAAAGGATCGGCAGCTAATTGCTCTATTTGCTCCTCTAGAGAATAGAGAATACTAGAAAGCAGATGATTGACTGGTTGATAAACTCGACGCAGCCATTCTTCAACTTGCTCGTCAACATCCCGTCCAGTTTTTCGTCTTGTCTGGTAATGATTTTGGGCTGATGCTGTACGCTGTTGGCGATCGCTATTTAATTTTTGAGAATCATTTTGCAGTTGTTGGTCATAATTGCGGCGATTATGATTGTCGCCTAAGACTTCATAAGCTGCATTAATGCGAATAATCTGATCGCGATCGGCTGTTTCTTGATTAGTGTCAGGATGAAATAACTTAACCAAGCGGCGATAAGCTTGCTTAATCTCCGCAAGGCTTGCACTTGGACTAATTTTGAGAGTTTCGTAATGGTTAGAAACTTGTTTAGAATTGACCATTAATTCAATGTATCGTTAGCTGATGCTAGCGGCTAACCTTGTTTCCAGGTCTTGGAACAACGGTGTACTCAAATACCTCTCACCAAAGCTGGGCTGAATCATCACAATTAAACGCCCTTTGTTTTCTTGACGTTGAGCAACGCGAATTGCTGCATATAAAGCGGCCCCACTGGAAATACCAGATAGTAGCCCTTCTTCTTTTGCCAAACGCCGACTATAGGCGATCGCTTCTTCATCGGTGACGGTAATCACTTCATCTATCAATTTTAGCTTGAGTATTTGGGGAATAAACCCAGCGCCAATTCCTTGAATTTTGTGTGGTCCTGGTCGTCCTCCAGATAAAACTGGGCTATTGGCTGGTTCAACAGCGATCGCTTTAGAGCTAGGTTTGCGTGCTTTAATCACTTCTGCTACACCAGCGATCGTACCACCAGTACCTACCCCAGCTACGATTATATCTACTTGTCCATCAGTATCTTCCCAGATTTCTAGGGCTGTAGTTTCCCGATGCACTTTTGAATTGGCTGGATTGCGGAACTGCTGCAACATATAGGTATTTGGCGTACTATTAACTATTTGTTGCGATCGTACAATTGCCCCACTCATACCTTCCATAGCTGGCGTTAGTTCCAGTTCTGCTCCATAAGCCCGCAACATTGCCCGACGCTCCCCACTCATTGTCTCTGGCATTGTCAAAATTAAGCGATAACCCTTAGCTGCTGCCGCCATTGCTAGAGCAATTCCTGTGTTTCCAGAAGTAGGTTCTACCAATATTGTCTTCCCAGGAGTAATCAGCCCCTCCTCTTCGGCGGCGTTAATCATGCTGACCCCAATCCGGTCTTTGACCGATGCCGATGGGTTCATACTTTCCAGTTTCACCACAATTTCCGCAACACATCCTTCTGTTTGGGGAATGCGGTTCAACTGTACTAAGGGTGTACGACCAACCAGTTCTGTAATGTTACAAGCAATTCGCATAATTATAGTCCTCAGTTACTTAGTCAAGAGTCATTTGTCATTGATGAGTCCAGTCCTGTTTTGTTTGGCTTTGCATTTCCCGCAAGGTAGGCGGGTTTCCTAACAACCGTGAACTGACGCGATAAATGAGAATATTACCCATAAGATGTTTTAAACGTATTATTGCTAACACTAAAATCTTGAAAACCTAACCCCCAGCCCCCATTCCTAAATATAAAACCCGCCATATTTTATAACTCTTACAGCAGATTCCCAACAAACGTGCTACAGATAAAAAGACTAAAACCAATGCGGGGCTTAGTTTTCCGACTTATTTTCGTGGTGGGTTTGATTTAAAATTGCTGTAACTGAAAAATCTTAACTGTACTGACAACTCCTAATTCTCTAGTATACTCCGGTTGATTACTGGAGTTTATCTATTGCTGCTAGTGAAAACAAAAAACCCCGCCTGATGGCGGGGACGAATAGGTTCAAAATTGTCAGTAGATAGTCAACACTTTAGAAAGTGAAAGTTGTTCTGAGCGTACCGATAATTGCATCATCGTTAGCGCTGCTCTGACCAGGAGAGGTCAACCAAATTACACCAGGGGTAACTGAGATGTTATCAGACACACGATACTTGTAGAAACCTTCAAAGTGATATGGTACATTATTACCAACAAAACCTGGTCGGTTAAAGGAATAGGGTTCTGCACCAGCAAAAACACCTAAAACGTTACCCTTTTTACCGAAATCAGGTAAGGCTACCCCAAGACCATAGCTCCAAGCTTCATAATCATCACCTGCACCAACACCTGTGACATCATGATAAGAAACGAAGCCACTAATTGACAGCTTGTCGCTCGGTCTAAAGGCAGCCGACACACCGTAGGAATTACTTGAAGATGGGCTTAAAGTATTTGTTGTACCATTACCTAAAAAGTTAGCTTGTCCAGTACCTACATCAAAAGCTCCAACTGTTCCCTGTGAACCAGAGTCGAATAAAGCACCACTTGCGCTATATCCGTGAACGTAGGTAGCAGCTAAAGCCAAGCGATCGCCAACACTAAAGTTCAACTGTCCTAAAGCGGCATAGTCACCATTGGTTAGACCTTGACTAAGACCAGGATTATTAGCTTGAGATGCCAAGTAACCCGCAGTGATTGAGCTATTTCCTAAGATACCGCCACCTTTACCAAGTGGGAGATTGAGCGCTATACCTGCACCGCCACCAATCCGATAGATGGGACTTTCAGAAGCAAAGGTAGATAAAGCACCGTTACCGCCATCAGTGTTATCAAAAAAGTAAGGGTTGTTGACAGCAGCATAATGGCTGTGTCGTCCACCACTGGCCGCCAAGTACACATTGGCTGGGCCTATGGGAACTTCATAAGTCAAGCGGTCTATGGTGACAGCATTGCCACCAGTATTACCAACTTGGAATGTTTGTGTACCTTCAGCACCACTATTAATACCATCTATTGCAAAGGGTTGTGCATTCCCTGCTGCTAGACGGGTGTGTAAAACGTCTCTACCCGTGAAGCTGGTTTGCAAGTCTAAACGTACCCGATCTTGGAAGACAGTATTATTGTTGTCACCATTCCTACCTCCAAACACATCAGTAACACCAAAAACGGCTTCACCGACTAGTTTGGTGGTGGTGGAGAACTGATTCGCTTCCAATTCAGCAGTCCGCGCTTCTAGGGAATCTACGCGACCGCGTAGAGTTGCCAATTCTGCGGAAAATTCTTCTTGTAAACGTTGTAGGGTCGCTAAATCTTGTTTAGTCACCAAGTCAGCTGTTGCTGTGGCAATCAATTCGTTAACCCGATCCAAACAAGCATTCAAACCAGCAGCAAATTCATAACGGGTCAAAGCACGATTACCGCGATAAGTAGAATTTGGGTAACCTGCAATACAACCATAGCGCTCAACCAAGGACTGCAATGCTTGGAATGCCCAGTCAGTGGGTTGTACGTCGGAAAATTGAGAAACCGATGTTACTTGAGACTGAGAGTTATTTTGGTTGCCTTCGTTGCTGTAGCGGTTAACTTGATCTATCGTTGTTTGAGCCAATATTTCTGGCTGTTGGGCAACCTCAGCTACAGTTGGTTGTTTAGCTGGTGATACTACAGTGGCTGTATTTGGAGCCGCAATCGCTGTTGTCGAAACTAACAATGTTGCTCCCAAAACTGCTGGGCTAACCACTAAGGATTTCCATAAGAGATTAGACATCTTTTCTTTACTCCTCACACCTTGTTTAGATAATTGGTTTCGTTCCACCTAATTCTCGAAAATGCCACATCTCATTGAAACCTATGGATGAGGCATAATTGCCATTACTACAATTCTAGTTTTTGCAAAGCTAATAAACGATTAACTTAGGGTTAAAAACTGATGTGATTAACTTATGCAAAAACATATCTTTATATCATAACATTATAAAACATCTGATCTAGATGGCAAGATTGCAGCGATCGGCTTAATAACTGTCACACATGGTTATCTAAATCTCTAAGCAGGGAGTAGGGTTTAGGGAATCTGCTCCTCACTTGGCTAAATTGCTAAAAGCGCTAGATACTTAGTAGTTTGTGAGCAAAAATCACTTCTCACACTTAGCCAAGCAGGAATTGCACACTAGTTAAAATACACTAGCTTGGCTGTACAAATGTAGCAAAGCCTTTCTGCTCGGCTATTCGCCTGGTATTCTTGGAATAAAAATAAAATCAGGAATCAAGGTTTTTGAAATCCGTATACTCCAAAGAAAAACCTGTAACATTACTCTCAATCAATTTACGGGCTACTTTTCCTTCATAAGTTAAAGATAGGCGGCTTTTGTCTTTGTCGTGGTTACTTCCAGTTTCCTGGTGCAAGATGTGAGAAGAAATTACTTATTTAATTTGCGAAATCACCTGCGCTACATCAAAGTCTGTCTGCGTTAGCCCACCTGCATCATGTGACGTAAGTGTAATTTTCACTTTGTTGTAGGAAATCTCTATATCTGGATGATGTCCTGCTGACTCAGCAGGTTCCACCAGTTTATTGACAAACTCAATTGCTTGGATAAAATCCTTGAATGTGCGGGTAATATGCAACTTGGAGTCTTCAACAGTCCAACCTGACAGAACCTTTGCCTGTTCTTGGATTTCTGCTTTAGTGAGTAGTTGTGCCATGTCAAAAAATTCCTAAGCTATGTTATGGTCACTCAGTTTTGCATTTATTTAATAGAAAAAATCCAATTTAATTCTCCACATATATCCATATATATGAAGATAAACTAATGCTTAATATATGTGGATATATTTAAATTAGGCTTGGTAAATAAATGCTTTAGCTCACATCTGGTCATATTCCAAGGTTTGATGCAAGATATTTTTATTTTTAAGAAAACTTAAACGCATTGGCTTTACCCGCCGCAGGTTTCGCTATCTAAGTTTTCAAAAGTCACCCTTAAAAAACTATCCGCTCTGATTTAGATCGGACGATCTAAATCAGAGCGGTCTAGCGGGTCTTCAGGTTGCAACCAGACTGCCGGAAGGAACTCCGAGCTTGCCTAGCTACTTGAGCTAACTTAGTATCTCAAAGATGACTAAGGCTAACTTTTAGAGAACAGCCCCGGCACACAGCCGGCTAACTGCAACCTGATGACCCATGGTTTTACTACTTTCTATCATGGGCATCACCTCCTTATTGCCTAAACGGTCTTAGTTTCAAAAGGGCAGAGTTTTTACTCTGGGTTTATAACCTTCATCTAACATAACATATAAATTTAGAGATATTAACCATATATAAAAAAATCTCCCACCAAAAGGCGGGAGATGACTGGAGAATGGGGAATGTTGACACTTTATTGACTTATCCCAAGAAGATTATTTAATCTGGCTGATGTCAAGTTTTGGCAACTACAGTCCTGATTCAAGTCATGGTCAGCTTTTAATATTAGAGAGCGTTACCGCGAGGTAGAACTTCCTCAGGGAATACAAATTGTTCGTGGGGTTGATCTTGAGGAGCCATCCAAGCGCGGATACCCTCGTTCAGCAAAAT
>NZ_NOLI01000370.1:0-1189 GCF_002245975.1 Nostoc sp. 'Peltigera membranacea cyanobiont' 213
GGCATCAGGAGCGCGGTAGCCATATTTAACGCCATCATAACGAGCCAGGTTTGCCGATGCTTCGGATGGGGCGATGATGTAGTAGGTAGGTAAGCCATAACGAAAGCGCGGACAAGAAACTATATGAATCTCCGCTCCCAAACCTTGTAATACATCTACCGCTTTAGTAACAGCTTGTTCAACTACAGAGTCTAAACCTTCACCAAAAGTTTCTTTAATGATGCCAATCCTTAGTTGACCTCTGGGTTTAAAATCTGGTTTGAAGTTGGCAGCGTAGTTGGGAATGGCAACTTTGAGACTGGTAGAGTCTTTAGGATCGTGACCTGCGATCGCACTTAATAATATTGCCGCATCTTCTACCGTGTTTGCAAATGGCCCAATTTGATCCAAAGACGAAGCGTAAGCCACCAAACCATAACGCGAAACCAAACCATAAGTTGGTTTCATGCCCACAACACCGCAAAAAGATGCAGGTTGGCGAATCGAACCACCAGTATCAGAACCGAGAGCAACTACACATTCTTCAGACGACACCGCAGCAGCTGAACCGCCCGAAGAACCACCTGGAACTCGTGATAAATCCCACGGATTAGCCGTCACTTGATAGGCAGAGTTTTCTGTGGAACTACCCATTGCAAACTCATCTAAGTTGGTTTTGCCTACCATCACCGCCCCAGCATCCGCCAGTTTTTGCGTCGCCGTTGATTCATAAGGCGGCACAAAATTTTCCAAAATTCGAGAGGCGCAGGTAGTAGGAATCCCCTTGGTACACATATTGTCCTTAATCCCAACCGGAATGCCTGCTAGCAGCCCGATTTCTTCTCCGGCTGCAATTTTGGCATCCACAGCACTGGCCTGCTCTAATGCCCGTTCTGCGGTAACACATAAAAAGCTGTGCAGTTTCGGCTCTAACGCTTGAATGCGCTCTAAAGCTTCTTGGGTAATTTCAACGGCAGAACGTTCTTTCTTAACCAGCTGTTGGTGCAACTCGCGGATGGATGCCATGATTGCTCTCTTTGTGACTCAAGTCATTGATTTTAGTACATATTGTCCGATATTGGGTATTGGGTATTGGGTATTGGGTATTGGGTATTGGGTATTGGGGTAAGAGTTGGGTTCCAGTCCCTAGTCCCTAGTCCCCAGTCCCCAGTCCCTAGTCCCTAGTCCCCAGTCCCCAGTCCCTAGTCCC
>NZ_NOLI01000371.1:0-1189 GCF_002245975.1 Nostoc sp. 'Peltigera membranacea cyanobiont' 213
TAAGCTGCTGTACCTTTAATTTGCATAAAATAGAAATTGGATAAGTATTGCATTTACTGCCATGCCAGCTAGAGGTTTTCTCTCACCAGGTCAACAAGAAAATTTACAACAAGCCGTCAGAGAAAGTGCGGACAAGCATCTACGAGAACGAGCATTA
Organism: Nostoc sp. 'Peltigera membranacea cyanobiont' 213; assembly: GCF_002245975.1. Classification (NCBI taxonomy): domain Bacteria; kingdom Bacillati; phylum Cyanobacteriota; class Cyanophyceae; order Nostocales; family Nostocaceae; genus Nostoc; species Nostoc sp. 'Peltigera membranacea cyanobiont' 213. Next base: position 158 of record NZ_NOLI01000371.1, read on the forward strand.
ATGCTGTTGTTGATGAATGATGGCAAGACGTACCAAGAAATCAGCACTTTTTTAGGTTGTGCATACCGAAGCGTAGCATATTGGTGTGTTCATGGAGACGCAGATAACCTAGAAAGTTTAAAAGATAAGCGAGAACAAGGTAATCATCGTAAAGTCACAGAATTATATGTAGAGTTACTGCTAGATGTACTGGAAAAGGAACCATCAGAACTAGGATATGAATTTGGAAGATGGTCAGGTGAACGATTAGCAACATACATGGAAGAACAAACAGGAATTGGGCTATCAGGTAAGCAAGTAAGGAGAATATTAGAGCAAAAAAAGTACGCTTACCTCTGGGCAAAATACACCCTAGAGGACAAACAAGATCCCAAAAATAGAAAGGCGTTTAAAGAGAAGTTAGAAGGATACTTAGAAGCGTCAAAAGCTAGTCCAGATAAACTACAAATCTGGTTTTGGGATGAAAGTGGATTCAGTATGAGGGTAATTAGACGTAGAAGTTGGGTGAAAAGAGGTAGTAGAAAAAAAGTCACTGGACAACGTAGTAGAGGGAAAGTAAACGTCATGGGAGGTGTTCGATATCATGATAAAAAAAGAATGTGTTATTTCATCGATAAAGGTAACTCAACAAGCTTTTATGAACAAATTAAAAAATTATATATTTTTGTAAAAAATGAGTGGATTAACCAAGGAAATGTAGAAGATAACTTTACATTGTCTGAAGTAAAAATACTCATAATCCTAGATAATGCTAGCTACCATAAAAAGAAAGATATTCTCAAAAAAATAGAACAAGAAATGCCAAATATACAACTTTATTTTTTACCTCCCTATAGTCAAGATTTTAACTTAGCTGAATTAGTTTGGCATTCAGTAAAAGAATACATAGCACATCGCTTATTTAAATCAGTATCGGATTTACAAGAATTACTAGACAGATTATTAAACGATGGTGAACTAATTATTAAGTGGGGCAGAAAAATCAAGAATAAGGGTAATGCTGTTATTGCAAGTTAAATGTCCGACAGCTTA
>NZ_NOLI01000372.1:0-1132 GCF_002245975.1 Nostoc sp. 'Peltigera membranacea cyanobiont' 213
TGCATTGGCTTGTAGTTAATGCGGTTTCGGTGAGTTTTATCCTGATTTCTCAGCCGATAGAACCAGGGAGGGTCAATTACGATGCACTGGTATTGACCTTCTAATGTTGTTAGTCTCATGTTTAACTCCTGTTATTTTCAAACTTGTTCTGGAAATTCAATGTGGCTTAAAATCTGAAGTTCAACAGCTAATCCACTTAAGAAATTTTGGAGTTCGACTGTTGCTAATTCTTTGGATATCTCCTTTTCTGATGTATAAATAAGTTGCTTGTGATGCCCAAAGTAAACTTCTGTACGAGTTAAGTTTTGCTCTGTGTCAGTTAACAGAGTCAAAGTAAATCTTCCAAGTTTACAAAAGTAATAGAGACGCTTTGAACTCCAAGACTTTCCAGGTTGCCAACTGATTTGGGTCTTTTTACCAATGTGAACACTGATAGATTCAAAATCAACGTGGAAAATATTCAGTAAAGGAAGCATTGCGCCACTGTTGTAATGGTCTACAACATGCTGTTTAATACCTGATTCTGCTAAATCTTCAGGAATATCAATGTGAGCTTCAGATGAGATTTTTTCAACTACTGTGACTATGGCTTTTATACTTTTTATCTCCAAGGTGTAAAATTATTCCATTGAAACCAGCTTGAGCCAGAATCAGAGTATGCAGAGGTACGGTGGATTACTTCAGGATTACCCCAGCAACAGCAAGCGTTAATAGCAAACGTGGGTTTGTCCTGGAATGTTCCATCTGGTAAAAGAATTTGGTAAACCTCATCCTCAGCCCAAAGTTCCACCCATTCTCGATTCATGTATTCGGCGTAAAACTGAGTCCACCGACATGAAAACCAACGCGATTCTGTTTCGCGGTTGTAACGCCACAGCTTAAACACCATGTTCCAGTGCGCGAGGAAGTCGAGCGCCACCGGCTTGGACTGCATCAAAATTTCCTTATCACCAGGAACGAGCATCAACTCCTCACACAGCCGGGGAAGAACTAACGCCATGCCGCCGTACTCAACGGTGTACCACTCAATTCCACTAATGCGAATGGCACGCTTGAAAAGCTCTAAGCTATACAGGATAAGCGCTACAGATTTCAAAACTATTAAACAGTGTGGGGACGAGGCAGGCGATTG
>NZ_NOLI01000373.1:0-1126 GCF_002245975.1 Nostoc sp. 'Peltigera membranacea cyanobiont' 213
TAGTTATTCAAAGTTTACAGAATGAATCAGTGCAGTTAAAAGCGGTAGCATATAAGTTATTACATAAAAGAAAAGAACCTGGTCTTGAACAGGTTATTGCAGCTTTAAATCCATACCATTATAAATTTTTTGAATGTTTAACTACTTTAACCGGACATACATCTGATGTATATGGAATAGCATTTAGTCCCAATGGACAAACTATTGCGAGTGGAAGCCATGATAAAACTATCAAATTATGGAATATTCAAACCAGCCAATTAATTTCCACATTAGGTGAAGGTTTATCATCTCTTTATGCCCTTGCGTTCAGTCCAGATGGAAAAACTTTGTATAGCAATAATTGGAATGAAATAAAAATTTGGAATTTACAAAATCAGCAAGAAATTCGTACACTTAAAGGGCATTTTGATGCTGTTTTATCTCTTGCTGTTGCTCCTGATGGCACTCTAATTAGTGGTAGTCAAGATAAATTGATTTATGTTTGGGAACAACCCCGTTCAGGAAAATATGATGTTTTGGGAGAGCATCCTTGTTACGTTTGGGGAATGAATACTGTTAAGGTTTCCCTTAGTATTGATGGGAAGATTTTGATTAGTGGTAGTGCTATTGATAGGGCAATAAAAATTTGGAATTGGAAGCAAAGACAACAAATTACAACTCTAGGAAACGAAACATTGGGTTTAAATAATTATGCACCAGGACTTTCTTGTGTTGCTATCAGTCCAGATGGAACAATTGCTATTGCTGGAGGAGAAAATCAGGTTGATGTTTGGGATATAGAAAAAAGAGAGAAAATTTATACACTTACCCTGGAAGCAGATAATAAGATTCACGCAATATCTGTTAGTAAAGATGGTGAAGCTTTCTTTGGAGGTTTAAATAATGGCATTATTAAAATTTGGAATTTGCTTACAGGTGAAGAAATTCAGGACTTAGAAGGGCATTCAGCTAATGTTATGTCTATTGCTGTGAGTCCTGATGGAAAAACTGTTGTTAGCGGAAGCATTGATAGAACTATTAAAATTTGGGGTATACCAGAGTAATACTAATTCATAATTCGTAATTAGGACTTTTGCAAGAGGTTAAATATCTAGGCTGGGAAAGATGCCCAGCCCAAGCACTT
>NZ_NOLI01000374.1:0-1081 GCF_002245975.1 Nostoc sp. 'Peltigera membranacea cyanobiont' 213
TAGTCGATATTTTACCGATGGATAGCATTTCTCTAGATGAGCAAATAGCTCAGGAGCTTTTACACCAAGACTTGAGCGAGTTGCTGGCATTGCTTAAGCCAAGGCAACGAGAAGTATTGACTCTACGTTTTGGATTAGAAGATAATCAAGAATTAACTTTGAGTCAAGTTGCAAAACGCCTAAATCAAAGCCCGGAAACAATTCGTAAAACTGAACATCAAGGTTTAAAAATTTTGCGCTCTCATCAAAACAAGATTAAAGACTATCTTCTTAATTAAGTGTTTCATTTATATGAGCAAAATCCGCTACTCCAAAGACTGTAAACAAGTCGCCACTGCCTTTTTAGATGCCTCCAATTGCGGCTGTCAGGAGTGCGGTGCGATCGCATACCCGCACTTTCCGGTGGCAATTACCTCTGCTTAGTCCCTGGCGAAAAACCATCAGATTGTTACTGTTTCAATCAAATGGCGCATGAATATATTGATGCCCAGAAACTATCCTTATAAATAGAACAGCGATTATAGAACCGATGCCCAGCAAAACAATTGATGTCCGAGAGTACACCGTTAGAGCGCACAAGCGGGAAATTCACACTCGCGTTTTTAACTTCGTATGTAAGCAGTGTGAACAACCCACACAACGAGAAACGTTTGGTGTGCGACCACTCTACTGTGAGCAATGCCGTCCGCCACAAGCACCCAAGCAATCGAAAGTAGTCCCTATAGGCAAGAGGAAACCTAGAGCGATGAACTACAAGAGTGGCAAAGGTATTGGTGGGTGATTTTTTGTTTTGACGTAAGGGCAATATCTTCTCTTCTCTTTCAGAGACGCACTCGCGTTCGACAAACGCCAACGGAAAAAGCGGTTACGGCAGTTGCATGAAGTGGCTAGCCGTGACTCTTCTGTGGATTCGCTGTTACAAGGGTTGGGGATTTTGTCAACCCGTATTTGTGATCCTTGCAGCCAAAGCTGCTGGCGGCTGTTGAGAGAGAGTACAAGCTTGTATGGGAAATTGCGTATTTCTAGGCATTTACAACCTTGGGAAATACCCGATTCAAGTCTAATAAAACATCTTCAAATC
>NZ_NOLI01000375.1:0-1036 GCF_002245975.1 Nostoc sp. 'Peltigera membranacea cyanobiont' 213
ACAGTCTCCAACAATTTTACCTTTTCGCATGGAAGTTTTTCGAGCTTGATGTTTCCGAAATACAGCATCACAATTGATTTTTTTTATAGCAACCAGATCGGCGTAAGCGCAAAAAGCTCTATCCCCTAAAAGGATATCGAAGGGATTAAGAAACTGATATAATTGACGAGCTAATTTAATATCATGAGTGTTCAGAACATTGATACATAGAGCAACAGCGCCTCCAGTAGCTAAACTGAAGATTACACCAATTTTCGCAATTGGGAATCCACATCCAGGCTTTTGGGTCTTTGGCTGAGGGTATTCTTCCTGGTTCTCAATAGTGTCAGGCATGGAGACAGTTGACCCATCTATTACCATGACATTTCGACCACACCATAAATGTTCTGCCCCTACCTTTTCTTCTAACCTTTGTCCAACCTGACTAAAAAGTTTTTCTAAAAACTTTTCTGGTAATCTAGACCGCGCTTGACAATAAGCGCTTGTGTCAGTTGATGGAATTTCTACCCCTTGTGCTGCCAAATAAGCAATAACTTTACTCACTGCATTATGGCAACTTTTATCAGTATCCAAAACCTGAGATAAAAAGGCCCAAAGCGTTACTATTGGGTCGAATAATCGCCGATAATATCTAATATTTAGCTCATGAAGTGCTTTTTCAATTACACTTGCTGGTAACAATTCTTTGAAAGGTAATCCCAAATATGAATTAAATTTATCAAGAGAGGATTTGTACTCGCAGTGTCACAGTAGTATTTATGATGTTTGCTTACTCGTCTCAAAGAAAGTATTTCATGAACGAGTAAGCTTTTCCTACCTAAATTTTTTTTGGACAACTCGAACATCTTTGCACTGTCTAGAGTTAGGCACAGTGTAGTTTACCGCCGCAGGCATCCCAACAAAGCGGGCGGTTACGCCGGGAGCAAACTTCATTAGCGATCGCAACACTTCATCAAGAACAATCGCCTGCCTCGTCCCCACACTGTTTAATAGTTTTGAAATCTGTAGCGCTTATCCTGTATAGCTTAGAGCTTTT
>NZ_NOLI01000376.1:0-1034 GCF_002245975.1 Nostoc sp. 'Peltigera membranacea cyanobiont' 213
ACTAGCCCTTTCAAGGTGTTGTGTAATGGACTAATTTGTAGTTTGGTTAAGAGAGGTGAAAATCTCAGGGTGGAGAAAAGAAATGTTGCTAGGGCAGGTGTTTGAGCGGTTTGTAAAAGAGAGTCCAGTATCAGTGATGGTTCGGGGGCTTTTAGAGAAAGCACTATGTCCCCAAACCCTGGATGAACTATTTTTGTTCGGAGTGCAAAAACTCAGTACACCCGTGAGTTATTGTTTTCCACAGTAGTAAATTTAATGAGCCTTGTCGTCTGTGGAGTTCACCCATCAGTACATGCAGCCCATCAAGCATCCTCAGAAGAAATAAGTGTTTCAGTGACCTCGATCTACAACAAAATAAATGGCATTGAACCGATTATCAGTGCGGAGTTAGTCACAGAAGTTGCAGGACAAATGGAAGCGACGATTCGGCATCTCAACGCTACAGTGCCTGATTTGCTACCAGGTTATCGAGTCAAAATTCTTGATGGGAACGCGATCGCTGCGACTGAACACCGTCTCAAAGCGTTACGTGACATTAGTAGTGCCCCATTGCCGGGCCAATCCTTAGTCGTACTTGACCCGAGTTTGATGCTAGCAGTGGACGTATTTCCTTGTGAAGATGGTCATGCTCAGGAGCGTTCTCTATTTGACGAGGTACTACCAACTGTTGAAGAAGATGACGAATGGAAGAGCAGACCGTAATTTTTGCACACTCAAGTTTTTATTCGGTGTTGCTACTCACAAAGGCTACTTTATTATTCGACAGCATCAAACTATGCCTTGGCAAGCAACTGATGATTTCCGGCTAGTAGGTCAAAGCGATAGTGGTACTATATTTGAGCAAAACATTATTTTGAGTGCCGATGATGGTCAACTGTTAAAGGCACGTCGTGTGTTCGCGTAGCGTCTCGAAGAGAAGGTTTGCTTAGAGCAGCCTAATCGTGACGGGGACAGAGAAATTTTTCTTCTCACTAATTTCTTGTCTGATAGCGTGGCCGGCGCGGGTACTTGCACAACGGTCATAGATGCACTTT
>NZ_NOLI01000377.1:0-1028 GCF_002245975.1 Nostoc sp. 'Peltigera membranacea cyanobiont' 213
TCCTCAGGGAATACAAATTGTTCGTGGGGTTGATCTTGAGGAGCCATCCAAGCGCGGATACCCTCGTTCAGCAAAATGTTTTTGGTATAGAAGGTTTCAAACTCAGGGTCTTCCGCCGCCCGTAATTCTTGGGAAACGAAATCATAAGCCCGCAGGTTAAGTGCTAAACCGACGATGCCGACGGCACTCATCCATAAACCTGTAACTGGCACGAACAACATGAAGAAGTGTAACCAGCGTTTGTTGGAGAAAGCAATCCCGAAAATCTGCGACCAGAAACGGTTTGCCGTCACCATTGAATAGGTTTCTTCGGACTGGGTTGGATTGAAGGCGCGGAAGGTATTAGCTCCATCACCGTCTTCAAATAAGGTATTTTCAACAGTGGCTCCGTGAATAGCGCACAATAGCGCACCACCCAATACACCAGCAACACCCATCATGTGGAAGGGGTTGAGTGTCCAGTTGTGGAAGCCTTGCAGGAATAGCAGGAACCGGAAAATTGCCGCTACGCCAAAGCTGGGTGCAAAGAACCAGCTTGATTGTCCCAAGGGGTACATCAGAAATACACTGACGAATACTGCAATGGGAGCAGAGAAGGCGAGGGCGTTATAAGGACGGATTCCTACTAGACGCGCAATTTCAAATTGCCGCAACATGAAGCCAATCAAACCGAAGGCTCCGTGTAGGGCAACGAATGGCCACAAGCCACCCAATTGGAACCAACGGGTGAGGTCGCCTTGGGCTTCTGGCCCCCACAACAGCAATAGGGAATGTCCCATGCTGTCGGCGGGGGTGGATACTGCCACTGTCAAAAAGTTCGCACCTTCTAGGTAGGAGGAGGCTAATCCGTGGGTATACCAAGAGGTGACGAAGGTGGTGCCGGTCAGCCAACCGCCTAGTGCTAGGAAGGCGCAGGGGAACAATAGTATCCCTGACCAACCTACGAATACGAAGCGATCGCGCTTGAGCCAGTCGTCGAGAACGTCAAACCACCCTCTACTGGGGGCGCGTCCAACTGCGATGGTCAT
>NZ_NOLI01000378.1:0-1020 GCF_002245975.1 Nostoc sp. 'Peltigera membranacea cyanobiont' 213
TACAGCGTATTTGAGGTTTATGAGGTACAGTAACAACAATTAGTAAACCAATTTTTTAGATGCTTTGGATTAACTAATTTCAGGGCAATTTTAATTAAACCATCAACTACAGATGCATGTTTGGGAGAAAATTGTTTCAGAAAAGCTTTTAATTGTGACCACCAATGCTCGATGGGATTGAATTCGGGAGAATAAGGAGATAGATAAAGAACACTTGCTCCAACAGATTCAATTAAAGGCTTAATCTCTTCGACTTTATGTGCAGGTAGATTATCCATGACAACGACAGCACCGACCCATAATTGCGGAAGTAAAAAATGTTCTACAAAAACTTTATACGCATCTCCATCCATTGAGCCGTTTAAAGTCATCACAGCTAAAACTTTCTTTAAGCTAATTCCTCCGATTACACTGATTTTCGCTCCTCTGTAATATGGTTTAAAATCATACGCCCTACTACCGCGATCGCTTCGAGCATGAGTTCGGGTCAAACCAAGTAAAACAGCCATTTCATCGATAAATACAAGATCATCTGGGTCTATTTGTTTTACTTTCTCCCAATACTCTATTCTCAGTTTTTGGACTCTTTCTGTTTTCGCTTGGCTGCTACGTAAAGTCTTTTTTTTCGTGTTAATTCTTGTTTTTGCAATGCACAACACATCACACTTGCACATACCCAAACGTTATATTTTTCTCCAAAATACTCGCAGTATTCTGATAAAGTTGCGTCTGGATAACTTTTCACCATTTCGGCTAATTCGCTACCATACTTATCCAATTTACCCTTGATTGTCCCACCTTGCTTTTTAGGTTCTAGATGTCCTTGGGTTCTCTTTAGCTGGAGCAGCTTTTGTACATAGCTTTTCGCTACACCAAATTGAACAGCTACAATTCTTATCGAAGTGTCACCTCTTTCATAGGCATTTACTATTTTTGAACGCAAATCGATTGAGTAAGGTTTCATTATAGTTCTTAATGCACTATTACTTACTGTACCTCATGCACCTCGAAAATGCTGTA
>NZ_NOLI01000038.1:0-53503 GCF_002245975.1 Nostoc sp. 'Peltigera membranacea cyanobiont' 213
GGCAGGGGGCAGGATATAAAGTTTATATCTGAACTTTGAGTCCTATATTTTGTACCTCACGGGCTAAAGGCCCCGCTACCCCTAACAGCACTCAGCTTTGGGTAGGAACAAATTCGCCTTCTGGTGGTTGTGGCAAATTATCAATTTCTGGTCTTGGCCCTTCTTGAGACATTTCCCATTCCTGCCACAGTAAAGCAGCTAAATGAACTATGGCAAGAATTAGGGTCGCCACCAAAATCAGATAACTGTGTATTGTATAAAGGTGTTCGACAGTAACTGTATTAATCGCGCCACCCCCAGTTAGGATGTCGCGCATCTGTCCACCGATAAAAGGAATGGCTTCGATGGTTCCTAATTCAATGTTAAAACGCCAGTATCCTTCCTGAGTCCAATCTAGGATCATCGCTGTCCAGTCCAGCCCGATCGCACTTAATGTCAACAAAATCCCGCTAACCCAAGCAGTCAGCCAACTCTTGCGGAATTGGCGACCTAAAAACATCACCACAATTTGAATCAGAGCGATCGCAATTACTGCGTTACCAGCAACTTGATGCGCTCTCCAAAACAACCAGCCATAAGGCACTTGTGTATTAATCATCTTTAAGGAGTTATAAGCACCCCCTGCTGTCGGTTCATAGTAAAAAGACAGCAGAACTCCTGTAGAGACATAAATTAAGCACAGAGCAAGTATCACGACTGATAATATCGTCGCTATTCGTCGCATAATCTTATCGAACTGGGTGCTTTGCATGGCTCACCCCTCCTGTTCTTAACTAGGTATTTATTCTTTTCTCATTTTAACTAAGAAATATTAATAGATATTGCACTTATCAAAGAAAAATAAATTTTTATAATATTTTCGATCGGGAACTAGCCTGCCTCAGACTTAAGTCTGAAGCTAATAGTTTTAGTCCACTTAAGTTGTCTGCCAATATTTGATTTTTTCTATGTATTATTATGCATTAAGTTAAATATTTTGAACCTCACATGATGATTTTAGATTAAATCAAATATTGCACCCAAGCTTTTAAGGGTTCTGGCGAGCCATACCAAATTCCAGGACTTCTAGGAGAATGTCTCACACCTTCAATTACCAGATTTTCTGCGCCTTCCAAATGAGCAGCTTCAATCGGTGTGATTCCATCTCCCCAAGTGTTGCCTTTACCACAGGTTAATTGGTAACTACTGTAAGCTAACCAGCTACCGCGCCGCCTTTGTCCAAAGATAGTTTTGCCAGCCACACAAATGTAACGAACGTTTTTGTAAAAAGCTCCTGGGTAGTTATTAGTGACAAAATCTAGATTGGAGCGTGTCCAGCGTTCTTGGCTAATATGGGGCGTACCCAAGGTGATGAGAGTAGCAACTAAAGGATGCGCTTTCCAGAGGGAGGGTTTAGCGTTACTGTTTACCCAATATGGCTTTTCTCCCATGTAGATGCGGGATATCCAACCTCCGGCGGAGTGACCAATTAAGTTAACTTGAGTAGCATTATATTGCTGCAATGTATGCTTGATTGTCAGGTCGAGTTTTTGTAAAATTGGTGTTACTGGTCTTCCGCCAATAGTGCGTAGCCAGTCGCGCCGTCGCAGTGGTACTGTAACTGTAGGAAAATCTAACTGTTGTAAGGATTGTTCTAGTTGGCGGTAAGCGATCGCGCTTTCTAGATATCCCGGTACAATAACTGTCGGTAACGGCATTTTGAATTTTGGATGCAATGATTGAGGGTTTGAAACTTTTTGACGAAGAAGTAGTCAGAATTCAAAAGCTATAATTGCGATCGCACAACTGAACTCCCGATCGGAAAAGCCTAAATAGCTTTGGTGGATTTAGAGCTAAAATGTCAATAAAATTGTACAACTTGCAACAATTTTGAGGCTGCTAATATGGTAGTATTTTCACATAGGGACTAGCTCAGACAAGCAAATGTGCCATCTGTTACACAAGCCTAGTTGAATGGAAAAGCGGAGAAAAACAAGGCAACTTCAGCAGATGTTTTGATGTACTCAGACTTTTACCTTGACTTCAACTTTAAAAAAGATCCTAGATATTAATTTTAATTGTGTGCGTCACAAAAATAAAAAACCAAAAGTAGTAATTTTTCTAATACCTCTTTAGCAAGCTCAAATTTGAAGATTCGATCCAATCCAATGTCATTAAACAATTACAAACCTGAATAAATGGCAATTTTGGCGTTTTGATTGCCATGAGAGGAAATTATTATTTCCTTAGAGGGACGCGTATATTGCGATATTTTGCAATATAGTTCGGAAAGAGAAAATCGCTAGTCAACTGCAACTGAGCCGAGTGAACGATAACAGCTATGTCTTACGTCTCCGTGTTTAAAAATATACCAGAAGTTTTAAGCCAGCCAATTGGGATAGCGGCTATAGCTTCTCTTGGCATCCACGGTGCGATCGCCATGATTGTGCCATTGATGCCTATGGATTCTAGCAAACCCAAAGATACAGCATCATCCAAAACCGTTGGACTTTTGGAATTGAGCCAAGCCGATCAAAGCCGTTTGCCACAAAGCACCCCCCAAATTGGTTTACAACAACTTCCTCCAATAGCGCCACTTTCTGCATCTAACTTTAGCCCCCAAACCACATTGCCTCCATTGGCAGCACCGCCATCTAGCAGTCAGCTAGTAATGCCTCCGCTACCCCAATCATCGAATAACTATCGAGTCTCCTCCGTGCCTACAAGGCAGACTTTGCGGATGATTCCTAGTGATAATTTGCGATTTGATAGCTCTAAATTTGACAATTCTAAATTCAATACCACCCCCAAATTTTCTCCATCAGTTCCTCGTGTGAATGTCAGTGATACCAAATACCAGGTATCTAAGCCATTGGATGTAAATAGATTGCCATTGCCAGTATTGCAGTCGCAGCAAATACCTAATGATATTCTGCAAAATGCTCAATCTCCGAACCTCTCTGACACTAACCCCATTACAACAGCACAGATAAATACCACTCCACAAACGATCCAGTCGGGTAATAATGGGTCTAGAATTGCTCAAAACTCGCTAATAAGTTCTCTAAAACAAGCTCCAAGACCTGGGGATAGCTTAACCCTAATGAGGGGAAGCACATCACAACAACCCAATTTATCTCGAAAAGGAACTGATTTAGCAATTGCACAGCTAGATTCCTACGCAAACCTGAGAAAAGAAGTTCAGCAAGAATACCCCAACGTTGAACAAAAACCAGTTATTCGCCAAACATTACCTACAGATAAGCCGAATCTTGAAGGCGCTGTTTTGGGGGTATTAGTAGTGGATCGTGATGGTAAGGTCTTAGATATCAAGTTTCAAGACAAGCTAATTTCCCCTGAATTGCAATTGAAAGCAAGGGAATACTTCAATAAGCAATCCCCCAAGGGAGATAAACAGATTAGTTCCTACCCATTTAACCTAAGTTTCCAAAACAACACTGGGACTACTCAACTATCTGCACCAGGAATCAATAATAAGCTTACCCCCTCACCAGCAGCCACTTCTAAACCATTTCCCGATCTGCTAATCAGAAGTAATCAGCCTACGCCTTCTTCAAAAGGTACTCTTCAACCATTAGCAGCACCGAGAGTCAATGGCAATCAGCCTCAGTTCTCACCGACAGCTACTCCCAAACCATTATCTGAACTCCCAATCATAAATAACCAGATCGCGCCTTCATCAGCAGCTACTTCGCAACCCTTAGTACTGCCGAAAGTCAATCAGATTGAGTCTACACCCTCCGCCGAATCGGATCAAAAATTAGTAGAACGGTTGCGCCAAGTGAAGGAAAAGAGAGAAAAATCTAATCCAGAAAAATAATTACCTAGTGGTGATTTTGGATTCAAAAAAGTTAACTTAACTTTACAAGGGCGGTTAGCGCATCTACAAAAACAAAACCTACCTCAGTAGGTTTCCAATCTTCAATTTTTCCTAAGTCCGCAGAGGCGGACTTAGGTTTTTAGCTGTGAATTCGATGCGCCTTGGCTCTAAGTTTACACGTATGAGTATTTCTGTGCCCCTAAGAGTGGTCTATATTCCATTCGATTGAACCCCTCAATGGCTAACTTTACCAGCCTTGTTCTGCATTCTGAAAAACGTAAGCAGCTACCTCCAGAATCTCTTCAGCACTTAACTTTTCTTTAAAGGCAGGCATGGCATTTTTACCATTTTGCACTTGGTGGATAATCGCCTCGATAGAGTCGCGATTATAATTTTCTAGGTACTTTGACAATGCTTCCTTTTTCAAGGTTTTCTGGCTAATAAGGATATTGCCGCCACCTATATGGCAAGAAGCGCAGTTAGCCTCGAAAATTTTAGCCCCGTTGGATGTTTCGGCAGCTAGTGCTGGACTAATGAATGTCAATTTGAATAGAGCGATCGCTAACATTAAAATTAATAAAAGTATTCTCAAGAGAATTTCCTCGCAACAAGCCTCCAGGAAGAGTATAAACGCGATTAATCCCTGATTTAGTCAAATTTGATCGAGATTGGCGGTAACGAGTTCATCCCTCAATCGCTACGGGTTGTTTAGCGTCTTAGGGGTGGGGTAGGACTCGTTACCGCCATTTATGCATTGTGTGCGTCACTCTAGGAGTGTAGCGTGTTGCTATGAGGTAATTTCACAGAGAAAGGATCTTGTTTCAATGAGAACGTTTCTAGCCTTGGACAGTGATTGTACCAACCATGCCAGCACCACGGTGAGGTTCGCAGTAGAAGGTGTAGTCACCAACAGGTGCGTCTGCGGGGAAAGTGGTTGTTTCCTTTTTACCAGCACTCATCAGCAACTGCTTATGAGACAGAGATTTTGCTAAAGCGGCATCCTTACTGGGGTTTTTGGCTGCATCAAACACAACGTTGTGGGGAGGAACTTTATTGTTCACCCATTCAATTGTGTCACCTGGTTTAATGGTCAATTTTTTCGGTTCAAATGCTAGCATTCCTTTATCAGTACCCAATTTCACCTGGTAGGTTTCTGCAGAAGCGCTGGGAGTAAAAACTGCAAAGCTGCTAACAACTAAAAGGATTGTCAACACGGCTAAACTAAAGCGTCGCAAGCTTGCTGAAATAAATTTCATGGCTCTCTCCTAACAAACAATTTTTTTTCCTTTCTCATTTTAAATAAAATCAACACCAAATATGACAATCTGTCATAGATACAATTTTTTTTTAAGATATGGAGAGCAATTTATTGCAAAAAGCTGTGGAATCAGTAATATGAGGGACTGGGGACTGGGGACTGAATTCTTCCCAATCCCCAATCCCCAATCCTAATTTCGGGATTTAGTAATAGATTTTTCCGCCTCCCCACTTAGTGCCAACGATTTTGGGTTGTATGAGAATATGACCGGCGATCGCCTCCAAGTCATCATCAGTCAGATTTCGCATTGCTGTGAAAATATCTGCACTTTTGATACTGGGGTGGATTTCGGAAATCTCTTCTTCCCCGTCGTAAGTGGTGGGATTTTTCAGGTAATCCACCAATCCTTCAACGTTATTACGGTTGGGTGTTGCCAGTGCGAGATCCTCTGGAGCGAGGCCCACATTTTGGTTTGTCTTGGTAACTCCCCCAGCATGACATTGGGCGCAAGCGTAATTAAATAAGCGTTTGCCTTCTTTGACTTGTTTAAGGCTAAGTACGGTAACTTCACCTTCAGTATTTAATGGCACTGTTCGGGTAGCTTTGTCTAGTTCCACTGCTGTCGCGCTACCGACAAGCAACTGAAACGAGAGTAAAACAGTGACCACAACAACGCCAATTAGTCTTCTAAACATGTTTCCCCTTAAAAATTTTTACGCTCAACACAGCTAATAAAGCGATTCTCAATCTCCAAGCTGCTAATTACTAATGACTGATTGTTTTTTGTCATTAGCTATCAATGATTAGCTAAAGCCCAAGATCACCTTTCAGGTGTCCTCGTCATCACCCAATAAGTCGCTAGTACCTTTTGGGTGTGTTTCAAACGATATTTGGGAAATAATTGCCTTTGCATCTTCTAACGCCAAACGGGTCTTTTGGTGTTTGTAGGCGATTCCTAGTTGGTTGCACAGAGAAAACACTTTTTCTACAGGTATGCTGTAGTCAGCTGCTATCTCTGCGATCGATAGGTCTGCAAAACCCATAATGCTTGTTAACTGATAGATAGAGATTGAGTCGCTGTAATACCAATATCACGTTAGGAGTGCAATTTGTTGCCCAAAATACTGTTTAGGGAATGGGGAATGGGGAATGGGGCATTGGGAATGGGGTTTAACCTTTTCCTCAGGTAAAAATTATGCTTTGAATAAAGTAACGATTAAAAAAGGCGTAAAAACCTAAAGCTGGCAGGGTAAAACCATAGAAGCTGCCATAATGTAGTTCCAATAGCTGATGTATTGACCTTTGAAGGTGTTCAGCGTCAAAGGGAGGGTAAACATTTCTGGGTCAAATAGGATAACTATAGGCAATAAAAAATTATTCCAACTTCCTATGAACACAAAAACCGCCTGTGCTGCTAGCGCCGATTTAGTTCTTTAAGAAAATTAACAAAAAATTGCCGCATCATGAAGATGCAAGTGGCATTGACCATGCTAGAAACAATCATGCCTTGGTAAGAATTCAGCCTGGCGATCGCTTTCAAAATCAAAAATGTCGGATACTGCCAGCACAGCCAATAAGGTAGCGTTATTTGACCCGCCAGTACCGCCAGAAAAGATGTAAGACTGGTCAAAAAGTTGAAAAGTCCCAATCACCCCCACTGTTACCACAAAGAAGGTTACAGGCTTAAGCAGTCCCTAAAACTAGTATGGTGGGCATCATGAACATATACCCAGATATACCCAGCCAAGTCTTCTGTGATGTTCCACTTGGGGTTACTCCGTCGCCTGTTGATTTCAAATATTACTGAACCTCCGTTTAATCCTGCACTAACCCGGCTGTAGGGATGGGTTGTGTATGATTATTTATCGTACTCCTGTCAAAAAAGATTTAACTTGATTAAATAAGTTTGAAAGCGTATACCTAAAATGGCTATTTACGAGATATCGGTTGTATGAGTTAGCTGCTTATGTAATTTAGGGAACTATATATTTAGCTTCCTTGGGGATGCTAGTTAAACCTATTCAACCAAGAGGACACAAAATGTCATATACAGCCTACTTACGTTCGATTAAAAGTAAGCTTCAGAGAACTGGTAAAACTCAAAAAAGCCTACGGGTTAAAACTATCATAGAACAGTTTGGCTACCAGCGTAGAAGTCAATCATTCATAGATGATTTTAATGCTGCTCTTGATGAATTGGGACTTTGTGCAAATCCTCCTTTGGATTTGTATATTCCCTTAGATACAAAGATAGCTATTTCTATTAAAGGTATAGCTCCAACTAATCAAGTAGCTGAATCTGAATCAATTTCAGTCAAACGACAAGAGGCGATTTCAGTCAAACATGATTTTTTCTACTACTTATTTGATTTTGGCTCCGAACAAGAATATGAACGATTCCAAGCATGTTTGGATTCCCACCAGCCAGTAGGGATTTTTTTGATTCCACAAGTAGAAGATTTCTTCTCTGATATTGTTGTCAAAATCTTTAATTATGAATTAATTAGAAAGTCTCAATATGGTGGTTATAATACCATACCTAAAGCTGCTACTAAGAAAATTCCTACAAGTATTGTCTCAGAAGATAAAGATTGTGAAGATGAGCAAGAAAATCCTATCGCTGATGCTAGTATTTTTCAGTTTTATCGCTCAACTATGACCAGTATTATACTTGGCAACACTGGTTTAGAGTTGCTTGATTCTGAAAAATTCGATCGGCAGTTTGAACAGATATCTCTATATGCCAATAAATATAATTCTGAACAGTTTTTTATTTTATTTCATTGCCCATCGGTATTAGAAATCCAAGCTCATCAGCAAGAAGATGCTTTAGGATACTTGGTAGATAGAGTTGCTAGCAAAATTCCTTTTACTTTTACTCTCAGGTGTAAATATCCAAACGAAGCCTCTATTGAACATAAGGAGGAAGTATATGCCCATTTCCGTCTACTGTTGGAACTTCCACATTATGAAATCCAGGAAGATGATGTATCTTTGCAAGACTATTTTCTAGATTTACAAAAAGCTCAGATACAGGCAGAATCACAGTTATTGCTGAAGATAAAACCCGAACATTTTTACAGTCTGAAGTGGCAACAGGAAAGTAAAGAATATATCTATCTCAAGTATTTTGCTATTAAAACCTTAGAAAGTCTAGGATATGAATTGTCTAATATCGGCTGTGAAGTTGAGTTGACTTCCAGGGATGAGGAAACAACAGATGAAGATACATCAGAAGAGGATGAAGAGTATCAAAGCGAAATCATAGAAGTCTATGTAAAAAACCAGGTAGTGGTTGAGATAGAAACTCTCAAATATCAAGAATTTCAGGACAATAATCTCTTTTTAGATCCCCTGAAAAGAGTTTTGAGAAAATCAAAAGTATGGCCAAATAAACTAGAAAGTCTTTGGCTGGTAATTCCCGGTTTTGAGATTGCACGCAACTATTACCAACTAAAAAAAGCTAAGGAAATATTAGAATATAAGTTGTCTGGATATTATGGCGATCGCTTCCAGGTTGTAATCATGGCTCCTGATTATGAAAAACACCAATTAGTCCCAGTATCATTTGATTCAATCGACTATCCATCTTTTGCGTATAGGGCTAAAAAACCTAGTTTAGTACAAGCATATCCAGTTACTAACCGCGTCAAAGAATTTAAGCTTGACTTTAGCCAAGTAAAAGGTTTAAACGAAGAAAAAGAAAAACTGACTAGACTCCTGAAGCTTCAATCTAAGGGACACAAGGGTTCAATTGGGGGAATTCTTTTCTATGGATTACCGGGATGCGGTAAAACCCTACTAGCAAATGCCTTTCCTAATGAGTCTGGGAGATATTTCTTTAAGTTCTCTCCTGCTGATATTATCAGTGTTTGGATAGGTCAAAGTCAAAAAAATATTCGAGATATCTTTGCTCAAGCTAAGAAAAAAGCTCCTTCAGTTTTATTCATTGATGAGTTAGACAGTATTGGGTTTAATCGGAATGAAGACAACGCCCATACAGACCAAAAAGCAACTATTAACCAATTACTTATAGAACTAAACAATCTTCAAAATAGTGATGTAATTGTCATTGCTGCTACTAATTATTTGAGTGGGATTGATAGTGCTTTAAAACGTTCTGGTAGATTTGATTGGAAGATTCCTGTTTTCCCACCTGCTCAAGTAGAAAGAATAGATTTATTCAAACACTATCTGTCAAAAATTGATATAAATCAGCTAGTTAACTTTGAAATCCTGGCAGAAAAAAGTGTGAGATTTACTTCATCAGATATTGAGTTGGTTTGTCGGGAAGTTAGAAATGCTATTCTTCTCGAAGAAATAAATTCGGCTTTAACAACTTCAGATGTGATTACTTATATCAATAATCTGCAAGATGGCGGTTTAAGTCTTAACGAGGAACAAGTCAAAGAATTTATGGAAGAGTGTAAGAGAATGAGTGTAAAGAATCCTAAGTTAGAAACTCTGAAATTAGAATGGGCTTTGTATTAGGAATAGCTCAATAAAAATGGCGTAGCCCGTCGTAGACATCACTACTTTTGGTAGTGTTGGAAAATAACTTTAGGAATATGCGATATTTTAATCCTCGAAAACTGCTGTTAACAAGCGTAGGAGTAATAGCGATCGCCATAGGTGTCAACTTAAGTCAATTTAAGCCTTGGCTCATGGGATTCGCGGCTACACAGGCTTTCGTCCGCCTTGGATGTTTAAATAAGTCGAGAAGGAAGTATTGTTCATCAATAATACCCATTTTTTCGCACACGTCACTTTGCTTGGCAGGGTAGTATTCTTAATCATCAGTCTCAGGTACTACTTCTTCTACTGTCGCTTCATTCTCTGAAATATCAATAGCTTGTAGAACCTGTTTAACTATTTTTGGGTGCAATACTTTTCCTGAATGAAAAGGAATTACTACTCTCACTTCTTCTCGAAAATAAATCCTGTGACTTCCTTTACTTCTAATTTGAATAAAGCCTGCATTTAATAATAGTTTTTCAGCTTCTGTTGCAGTCAAACGTGGCAACTTAGGCAACTTTTACCTCCAAGGTTATGGTGAATATCTCCTTGTTATGAAGCGCCTGTTTTTCTGAATTTGACAAGGTTTCTATATAAAGCTCAACTGCTTCTTTAATATTTGCCTGTACTTCTTCTAGGGAATCACCTTGAGATTGACAACCAGGTAATTCAGGGCAGTAAGCATAATATCCATATTCATCTTTTTCAATAACAATGCTAACTTTATACGACATATCAAAGTTACCTTTGCTCATTCAATAAATATTATCACCTCTCATCCCCCTCTCGTTAGGAAGCGCGACAACGAGAAACCGAGGGTTGTAGATAGCACAGCAGTCAGGAACCACTCAACAAAATGCCACTCGCGGTGAAATTATTTATATACCCAGTGGTGATGTACCACTCCATAGTACCTTTTCGGCTTAATTAACCTCAAATAAAGTACGAGCTAATCCTGATTGGCGAATAATAGAGCGTAAAGTACCAATCCGTAATTCTTCGTAATTAGGGATAGGAACAGTAATTCACTAGGCAGGAAGCCAGGTGTGTAACCAACTATCTCGGCGGTTTGCGAAGTCGTAAAGCAAATCTTGCCGTTTCTCGCGCAAGCAGGAGAGGGCTTCATGTTGGGGCATCGCAGTGCTGGCCAGACCTTTGAGAATTGCCATTTGGCGTTGCCAAGTGGCTGGATCTTCGACGGGTTCCATAAAGCGGGCGGGTACTTGTTGCCCAGCTAATAGTGTGTCATAAGAGTGATCGTCAGAGAAAAAGTCTGGAGGATGTAGTGGGTAAAACAGGGAATTTCGGTAAGAGAGGGGGGCCCGCTCAGTAAATAACGCTAATCGCTCTATTGCGCCAGAGATATCTGTATCCCTATTGGCTGCTTGCCAAAAGGGAGTAGATAGACGGTGATTGAACTTGTAATGAATTCCGAGAAACCAACGCAGGGCATCCCAACGATCGCTCATCTTGCGGTTAAGTACGGATTTTACCCCCTCATCTCGCTTTGATGCGGGAAAGTTGGTAAGTAAAAGTTCTAATTCTAAAACGATGGTGTGGATGGCTGTCGATTCTAACGGTTCGACAAAAGCATAGGAATTGCCGATCGCCACAACGTTGCCTTTCCAAAAATCCTCATGTCGCCCGGAACGAAATTTCACCATCCAAGGATCGCCCATTCCCGGATTTTTGGCACGCATTTCCTCTAAAGCTTGGTCGTCACTACAAAATGCTGAAGAAAATACGTAACCTCGATGATCGGCATCCTCAAAGGGAATATTCCAACACCAGCCATTATTCATGGTTTCGGCTAGGGTGTAAGGTTTAACTGTACCATTATGGGGGACGGTAGCAGCGATCGCTCGATCGGTGCTGAGGGTATCTTGGTAACTCACGAATTTTGAGCCAAGTTTCTGCTCTAGCAACAACGAGCGGAAACCCGAACAATCAATATATAAATCGTAAGTTAGTTGCCGCCCATCCTCGGTAATTAGATGGGTAATGGTTTCACCATCGGCAGATATCTGGGCATCAGAAATTTTTACATCGATATGTTCTATGCCGGCGGCGATCGCTTCTTCTCGGAGGTAACGAACAAACCGCCGATTATCGAGGTGATACGCCCAGCGAATCTGGTGAAGTAGAGACAAGGGAGTACCATCGCCGCGATCGAAAATGGGAGCGCGATCGGCACTCATCAGCATTGCCCCCAATGATTGATTGTTCAGCGTTGAATCATAAAGGAGAGATTCTAGCAAGCGTCCGCGCTGAAACGGAAACGTAAATTCATAATCATCGGGTAGTCCCCACTGAAACTTAATCCCCAACTTCCACGTCGGACGAACTCTCTCATAGAAATCAACGATATCTAGCCCTAAAAAGCGGGGACTATGGAGAAACTTAACGAGTTCTGGAGTAGTCGCCTCGCCCACACCAATCACCGGGATGGCACTCGATTCTAGCAAAGTCACCTTGATGTCTGGTCTGAAAGCACGAAAGGCTAAAGCCGCGAGATAACCAGCTGTGCCGCCCCCCAAAATGCCCACAGTTTGGTAAGCATCAGATGCTGGGGGGATTGCTGCCTTGGGTGAGTTTGGCCAGATCCGCCCAATTTCTTCAGCAGCAGCAGCGATCGCACTTCGTTCAATAACTCCCAACGGTTCATCTAGTCGGGGGGTACACTCTTGGCACTCACTACTAGGGAGAAGCCGCTTAATGGTGCGTAGGCATAGCCCGCCGTAGGCATCGCCCTCCTCTGTAATTTTCAAAACGCT
The DNA here is from genome assembly GCF_002245975.1 of Nostoc sp. 'Peltigera membranacea cyanobiont' 213. Taxonomy (NCBI): domain Bacteria; kingdom Bacillati; phylum Cyanobacteriota; class Cyanophyceae; order Nostocales; family Nostocaceae; genus Nostoc; species Nostoc sp. 'Peltigera membranacea cyanobiont' 213. Next base: position 12,368 of record NZ_NOLI01000038.1, read on the forward strand.
GGTTGCCCGAATTGGTGTTAAGGTCGGGCCCAGAAGGGAAATAGCTTCTTCAAGACAAGCCTGGGCTACAGAGGATAAAATTCCGCTATCCGCCTTGGCAACGATTGGGGTTGAAAGTTGCGGCCAAATATCTTCAAATACAGGTGGCAACCCTTCTAAAGTAATGACTCGACAGCCAAAACAAGCGGTTGCACCTCGAATAACTGTTGGGCCGATGAGTGCTGTTTCCTGGGAAGCCGTGACAAATAAACATGGAGTGCCACTGGCTAGGGCCGACTTGTTGACATCCAACAGTGCCTGAAATGGTACACCTTCCAAAGCACAAACAACAAAGTCAAATTCTTTAAAGAGTTGAGATAAGCCAGAAATACTAACAGAGTCTAGACTATCTTGGTATACTGTCGGCGCTAGCGATGACAGATATTTTGAAGTGCCGTTGACGAGTATCCGTTCTTGCCCAAGGGCGCGAAACTCAGGCGTTTGACAGGATGCAAAATTCTTCAGGTAAAAAGTGCGACGATTATCAAAACCTGCGGCAGCAAAGGTTTTAGCGAGAGTATTAAGTAATTGGTGATTGCCTAGTAAAGCGATCGCCTTTTGACCTACCTGCTTAGAGACTATGGGCAAATCCCAGCGATGATTTTGCGGTGCGGCTTCAGTTACTACCTCTTCAATAATATCCAGCTTACTTAAAGCCAAGACAATCTCGTTTAAGTAATTGCGATCGCCAGAATCTGCAAGTTCAGCATAAATTCTTTCAAGCGGACGAACTCCATCAATCAGCGCCAACAGTTTGCGGATAATGCTGGGCTGAATGCCTTCGAGGACGAACGCTTCGCCGCCCACCCAACTACAAACCTCATCGGCTTCATTGAGGATTAAATGGGCATTGGGATTAATTCGAGGCACCTGGGGAATGGGATCTATGAAGTCAGCCATTGACATTTTATTTCTTTAACAACCTGAATCGCCTCCTGAATTGGTAAGGCGTTAGCACAATTCTTGATGAAATGGTTTTTGACTTGTCGCCAATTATCTAAATCCAAGGTGTCATTGTCGCTTTGATACTTTGTGGCAACCTGTTGACCCATAAGTAGATTTAGATAGCCGTTATATCCAAAAACACTATTTTTGCGGAGCAGAATTTGACCAATTGGCGATGGGCCATTGTTTTGGAAAAAGTCTACTACTGTTTCGGCATCACCAATATCAGTTTGATGCCAGCAGTGCCGCCAGAATTCTGATTCTACTCGGCGATTGAACTTAAAGTGAATCGATAAAAAGTCACGAATATCATCCCACTTTTGGGCGATCGCTCGATTCGCTAGATTAATTAATCCTGGGCTTGGTTGCTGGTCTGAATCAATTAACACATCACACACACATTTAATGGTTTCGCCAATCATGTGTAATCTTGTTGATTCTAGCGGTTCGACAAAACCTGATGCGTTGCCAACGGCGACCACATTTTTCACCCAAAATCGTTGATGTCGCCCTGATTTGAACCTAATAACGCTAAGGCAGAGAGAAAACCAGCACTACCTCCACCCAAAACTACGACATTATGTATTGTTTTTTCCACATGAATGAAACTGTCTATCAGTAATGTTCTGTACTCTAGTATGCAAGTTTCATGGAATTTGGGAATTATTTGCTACCAATCTTAGCAATCGATCCTTCGCTTCTTAACTTCCTTAAAGATTTTCCCCTTCTACTGTTCAAATCGGCTAGGATTTTCTGACAGTACCAACAACGGAAACAATTCTCATGCGTGTCACTATCTGTGGTCATGCTGCTTTATACATTGAAACTATCGATCAACGCATCCTGCTCGATCCATGCTTCTCGGATACACTTGTCGGCGGTACACTTACTTACCATCCCGGTCGGGTATTTGAATTAGACAAACTGCCAAACCTGACAGCTTTGGTGGTGACTCATGGACATTTCGATCACTTTCATTTAGAAACCCTCCAGAAACTGCCGCGCGAACTGCCAGTAATTACTGCGGATGAACCGGCATTGGTCGAACAACTGCAAAAGATCGGATTCTCAAAAATCATAATCTGTCAGCCTTGGCAGGCGATCGCTCTCGGAGAAACTTACTTACTCCCGACTCCTTCAGACCACGAAGAACCAGAGTTTGGGCTGTTAGTTCGAGATGCAACTGGCACATTCTGGCACATGGCAGATGCAGAAGTAACGGCGGAAATTGGAGAAAAAATTACCCAAGAGTACGGTGCTATTGATTTAATTTCAACCAAGTATCAGCCAGTTGTACGTGCCAGTATGGGCTATTTGCACGGCATGGGAGCAACATTCGATCGCCAAGGGGTAGTTAGCTGGCTGGAAGCGGCGTGTGCTTGCAACCCGGCTTTGGTGTTCCCTTACGCTTCCGGTTTGTGCTTTAGTGGTCGGCACGCCTGGTTTAACCGCTATGCGTTTCCCTTAAGTTCAGAAGAAACGGTTCGCTTGTTGCAACGTCGGCTTGGTTCCCCAGAGCGGGCGAAAACGGTGCGTCCTGGTGATGTGATTGAACTTCAAGCTGGACAACCTCCACAACGACACGAACAGTTAGCTGATTTCGTTAGAGAAAAGCCATCTCCTGGGTTGCGCTGGGAACCAATTGATATCAGCACCCTCACAGGATTGTCTACATCTGAAGAACGGCGTACCTTCCAACAAAAGCTAGATGTATTCCTGGCAGGGACGTTGGTTTCGTGGCTCAAACATCAGGTCAAACAGACTCACAGCAGTTGGACTAATTTCCCTGCCGAGGAGGTTGTTTGGCAGTTGGTGGTTCATGCTGGAGATGGAGAACGGCTAAACTATGCCATTGATTTTCGTTCAGAGGATTTTTCTGTCTTCCCAGGCGAGCATCCAGAAGCAAACTTCTTTACCCACATTGCCGGACAAGCTCTTGACGATGTGATGACGGGCAAAATGCCGGGGCTAATTTTTTGGCTGGCGGGTGAGGCTCGTAGTTATGAAAAGGTCATTTCTGTACGCAATGGTCGTTTTGAGTGTCCAAAGTGGCCAAAGACACCCGAAGATTTCCCCTCAGACCCACTGACTTACTATCTTCGTCATTTTGGGACTAGCGAAACTTCTCTCGTTCCGGCTGATGCTGAGTCTGAGAAAGCACCATCACCAGAAAGTGCCAATGATATTCAGATTCTCACCCGTTTAGGGGAGAACGAAGAAGTGATGAACAAAAAAGTTCTACTGGCTTATTTGGCAGTTCAAGAAGCAGAGCGCTTGGGGCTAAAGATTTCTGAGATGGAAATTCAAACAATGTCCGATTCCTTTCGAGAGCAGTTTGATTTACTCGATAGCCAAGATACAGAGCAATGGTTAAAGGAAGCAGGTTTGAGTCTTGAGGGATACTCAGCCGTGATGCGAGATTTCACCGCAGTCTTGAAGCTGGAGGAACATTACACTAGGGTGATTGAGCCACTGCTCACCAATCATCGCCGCGTGGCTACAGCTAGATATGCCCGCCCACGACGGGATACCAACGATTGATGAATCATCCCAGAAAACAATTTGAGCTTGCTCCCGTTGGTATCTTGCGGGCTGCTGCTTGGCCAATTGAGAGTCTTCAGAGTTTTGGGAATCAGGAACTTGCCAGCCTAGCTTTGGCAGCCAGCCGGACAAAGGATGCTCATACCTGGAAGGAATATACAACAGCTTATCAGCAGGTGCATGAAGACGAGCGCGATCGCCTTTGGCAGATGACCGCAGCAGATTCATGGTTTATGAAAGCGTTGCTGTTGTCTAATCCGTCACTCGTGACGGAGGTACAGCGGGGGCTGCCACAAAGACAGGGAAAACGCACTAAAAAAATTCGGCATCTGGAGACGGCACTGTATCGTTATCTAGCGCGGGCTGCGGGACGGACAACACCTTATGGCTTATGGGCTGGTGTGAGTTTAGTCGAGTTTGCTAAGACAGCGCGGCACGATCCGGCTGCGGCTGAGTATTCATTTACACCCGATCTGCGTCCCTTTCAAACGATATTGCGATCGCTAGCTCAACGTTCAATTTATCGTGAAAATGCAACTTGGCGATTAAATCCCACCTTGAGACGACAAGCAGATGGTTCCTGGCTCTTTTGGGGCCGCACTCCACAGGGGTTAGTCGAGCAGCGTGAGATTGAATTCCAAGAAGTTGTGGACATTTTATTGGCAGAACTGACCAAACTGGATCTGGGGACATTAGACGAACTAGCCAAAACAGTAGCAGCCTCACCTCGCTGGAACCATGCAGCAGGAATACAGGATATTTTGAATATCTTCATTGATGGCGGTGTGCTTTTAGGCGGACTCGACCTACCCCATCGCTTTGAAAGTCCTTGGGAAGCGTTAACAGTGGTGGCAGACAAGCTAATTGAGCCAGATCGGTATCTCTGGAATAGTTCTATCCAAAAACTCCATTGCCTTTGCGATTCTCTCGCAGCAAAACTTGAGGTAATATCTCTGGATGCACTTGCAGATTCTCTGCAACAAGCAAAAAGCTTTATTCAAGAACTCGCCCAAGCCCTTGATGTTACCCTCACCCAGCTATCCGAGCCAGTGTTGCACTGCGATTTGGGGGTACCGTTTCGGATTGCCATTGATGAGGTGCAGCAAAACGTTTTGTTGCAAACACTTGCAGATTATGAGCGCTGCTGGATTAATGATGCAAGTCCAGCCTCGGCAATGCGGATGGCGTTTCGTGAGCGACTGAAACAAGAATTTGCGACGGGTGTTGCACTAGGGGATCTCAAATCTACCCTGGTTTCCGAAATGAGAGCGGCTCATAGCCATCCTGAAGTCGTCACCCGGTTAGAGGCGTGGGAGCGATCGCTGTCGCAAAATAAAGAGGTAGTCGTTCTCGAAACCAGCAGTAATTCCCCAAAGTCTTTGTCTACGGCTCCTTTCGGTTGCTTGTTCGCGGGTTTATTTGAGTCGTTCCAACTGGTAGTTCACGGGATTAGTGACGATCCGGTGCGAATCTTTGCTCGGTTTAAAGACTTATTGAATGAAAATAATTTATTGCATTCTTGGTTTCAAGAAAAGCTTGACTGTTTGGCAAGCCAACATCAAATTCAAATCGCAGAATTAAAAAGTCCCTTTGAGTCAAATCCAAATGTACTGGCTCGTCCTCATTTCAACCTTCTTCCCATTGAGTTATGGGGGGCGAGTCAAGATACTCCATCCCTCGCCGATGCAGAAATCTTTCTAGACCCAAAAACACAACTGCCTTTTTTAAAATTGCGATCGCTCCCCAACCCGGTTGCAGTGTTTTGGTTTTCCTTGGCTGCGGTTAATGCCCGCGACCCGATCTCTGAACAATTACTTTGGACTACCTTTCAAGATAATCCGACGGCAATCTTTCGTGCTGCCACCCTGCCGATGCAGATTGAACTGACTGCACCTCGTTTCACTCCTCGCGTTCAACTGCCAAAAGAAGCGACATTACGTCCTCGGAGGACAGTTTTAAGTGGGCAAATCTTAGCAGAACTCGCCACGTTATCTGCAATAGAGTTATTCGCAAGGTGGCAGCAATTAGCTTCTGAACATGGCTGGCCGATGTTGCTCAATCTGCAAATAGAGGGCAAGCATTCACTGATTCTGCATCGAGATAGCCCTTTAGCCCTTGAGTCCTTTTTCAAAAAAGACCTGCACAAACAAACCCGATGGCTAATTGTAGAAGAGTTAGTCAATCAACCTTGGCTAGTTGACCAAAAAGGACAGCATTACATGGCAGAACTGGCCTTACCCTTTGCCCGCACGGAACATGGGTGGTCGTTGCGTACAGGAAATAGCTCGATTATATGACACGTCGAAGATTAAGCAGCACCATTGGATTCCAACTCATCTACCAAGACGAAACCCAGTTTGGTAGTGCCATAACCGGACAATGCGACACTATCATCCGTCGCTACTGCGCCAATATCACAGCACACCGCCATCGATATGGGCTTGCAGATGTGGTGGCTCATTCGCGGGAATTACTAGCAGCGACAATGGTTCCTGGTGGTCTTGCAGATTTGTATCAGCGTCCTGGTGTCCTTTTGGAAGATTGGCTTTATCCCGATACCAAAGCCGTTAAACCGGTTGCGCTTCAGTTGGAACGTAATACTGGCGAAAGTATCGTCATTCTAGAACTATCACCTCATCTCCTGTCCGATTTGGCTTTGTATTTAGGAGAATGGCAACAAGGAAGTACAACTCCGACTGCAACCATTGCCCGCGAGTTATGGAACGTGTTGAGTGATTATGGCGCACTGGTTGACTTCAATGAACTATCCGTTAAGCCAGAACTTGGCCATGCTACCTTTGTTGGTCACTCAACCCTGCGCCTCAGTGATAGCAACTCTAGTATTCTCTTCGATCCATTTTTGTTGCCCAAGTCTGAGGTTTATCCGCCAAACTACCAACCCCTCAGCTTAGAGGAAATGGGACAACCCGATGCTGTATTCATCACCCATTCTCACCCCGATCATTTTGATTTAGGAACCTTGCTGCGACTTGGTGCAAACACGCCAATCTTCCTTCCCGAAGTCAAGCGAGAATCTGTATTGGCGATCGATATGGCATTACGGCTGCGTCAGGTTGGGTTCAAGAATATTCACACACTTGGCTGGTTCGACGAAACCCAAATTGGTGGGATGCGAATTATTGCCCTGCCTTTTTACGGGGAACAGCCAACGGTTGCAGAAGCGTTGCATCCAGAAATTCGCAATGAGGGTAATACTTACCTTGTCGAATATTGCGATCGCCGTATTGCTCTCACAGCAGACTCAGGGACTGACTGCTTGGGAGATGTCAAAAAACTGGCAGCCGCAGCCTTAGAGCGTTATGGTTCCCTTGATACTTTATTTGGAGGATATCGAGGTTTTGGACTGTATCCGATTCAATATCTCTTTTCATCAGTCGCTCGCTATCTTCCTTTTGTACCAGAAAAAAGCTGGCAAGTCCGCCAAAAGATGATGTGCGATGCCGATGATTTAATTGATGTAGCAGAAATCTGGAATGCCAAACGAATTGTACCCTACTCCGATGGTGGCGCTCCTTGGTATTGGCAGCGCGGTCTTGGCCCTTGCCTTGATGGATCGCAAGCACACATCATGGCAGTCGATCCAACCCCAGAGCATGTTTGCCAGGTAGCAACTGTGCGCTCTGGAACCCGCAAAGATGGAGCGATCGCTTCTCCTGTATCGATTTGCTTGCTTCGCCCTGGAGATGCTCTTGCGTTTGCTCAAGAGGATACGCAAGTAGTTCAAAACCAATCTTGGCCATATTTTAAGTCAGTAGGGAAGCAACTCTTGAGCTAAAGAACGAATTAACCTTTCAATTGACCGCTTGGAGGCCCGATATGGGTGAATTTTCTTCAGCAATTTTTGTCTCGGCTTTGCCAATAGTCTCTTAAGTACATGGCGATCGTTATCCTCTATCCCAAACTTGCAAGCTGATGCGATCGCTAGAAATGGTAGTGGGTATTTTGGGCATTCTCAAGGCAGGTGGTGCTTATGTGCCAATTGACCCAGAGTATCCCCAAGAGCGTTTAAGCTTCATGCTACAAGATGCGGCTGTTTCCATACTGTTAACTCAACAGCAACTACTTAAAAGACTACCTGAGCATCAAGCACAGCTTGTCTGTTTGGATGCTCACTGGCCGCTCATTTCCCAGTCAAGTCAGGATAATCTTATCTCTGGCGTACAAGCGAATAACTTGGCTTATGTGATTTACACTTCTGGTTCTACAGGTCAACCTAAAGGTGTAGCATTGAATCAGCTTGCTCTTGGTAATCTAATCTTGTGGCAACTGCAAAATAATCCAATTTCTACTGGAGCAAAAACGCTGCAATTTGCTCCTATCAGCTTTGATGTCTCCTTCCAAGAAATCTTCTCTACCTGGTTTTCGGGAGGTACATTGTTCTTAATTGGAGAGGACTTGCGCCTAGATGCCCTAGCTTTGTTAGGTTTTCTTGAAGAAAAAGCTATTGAGAGATTATTTGTTCCCTTTGTTGCCTTACAGCAACTAGCTGAAGTAGCTGTTGCGAGTGCATCAGTTACGAGTAATCTACGAGAAATTATTACTGCTGGGGAACAGTTGCAGATTACTCCCGCTATTTCTCAATGGTTAAGCAAATTAAATGATTGTACTTTGCACAATCATTATGGGCCATCAGAGAGTCATGTAGTTACTACTTTTAGTCTAACTAATTCTTCAGTCAACACTTGGCCATTACTTCCTCCCATTGGCCGCCCTATTGCTAACACACAAATCTACATCCTAGATAAGTATCTACAGCTTGTACCCGTCGGCGTACCAGGAGAATTGTACATTGGTGGTGTCTCTTTGGCGCGAGGCTATCTCAACCTTCCTGAGTTGACACAAGAGAAATTCATCTCTAATCCTTTTGAGAAAGCGGCGGTTCGGCTCCCCTCACTGAACGGAGGGAGTAAATTATATAAAACCGCCGATTTAGCACGTTATCTGCCAGATGGCAACATCGAATACCTGGGACGCATCGACAATCAGGTAAAAATTCGGGGTTTCCGTATCGAGTTGGGAGAAATTGAAACAGTACTGAATCAACACGGCGATGTGCAAGTATCTAGCGTCATTGTCCGCGAAGATCGCCCTGGACAGAAGCAGTTAGTCGCTTACATAGTGCCGCAAAAAGAAGTGATACCGACAATCAGCGAACTGCGGCAATTCCTGAAAGCCAAGTTGCCAGATTACATGGTTCCTAGTACTTTTGTAATTCTAGAAGCTCTACCCCTAACTCCCAACGGTAAGGTAGACCGCCGTGCCTTACCTGCACCAGATTTACTCAGTGAAATAGCAGATAAATTTGTTGCACCCCGCAACCCAATTGAGGAAACGTTAGCACTGATTTGGTGTCAAGTGCTGAGGTTAGAGAAAGTAGGCATTTACAATAATTTCTTTGAACTAGGGGGACATTCCCTACTAGCGACTCAAGTAATTTCCCGCTTGCCAGAAGCCTTTGGGACTTTGTTACCGTTGCGTTCTTTATTTGAGTCACCAACCATTGCTCAGTTAAGTGAAGTTATCTTAGGTGAACTTCTTCAAACTGGTTCGAGTTTGATTCTTCCGGCAATTTTTCCCGTTACCACAAGACAAGACATACCTTTATCTTGGGCACAAGAGCGCCTGTGGTTTCTCCATCACTTAGAAGGCGAAAGTGGTGCTTACACAATGCCTTTTGCTATGCGTTTGGTAGGGAATCTCAATATCAAAGCTTTGGAACAAGCAGTTGGGGAGATGGTGCAACGGCATGAAGTTCTGCGGACTCGTTTTGAGATCAAGGATGATAAGCCAGTACAGGTAATAGCCCCTGATATAATCATAACTTTACCAGTGGTGAATCTACAGAATGTGGTAGACCCTACCAAACAAGTAGAGCAACTAGCGATAAAAGAAGCCTACAAACCATTCGATCTGACTAAAGATCCTGTCTTGCGGGTCAAGATGTGGCAAGTTGCGGCTGACGAGTATGTACTACTGATAGCCATTCACCATATTGCTGCTGATGGTTGGTCAATAGGCGTTTTGAACCGTGAATTATCTGCCCATTATCGAGCCATTACCGCAGGTAGCGCGGTGCAATTACCAGAGTTATCTGTACAGTATGCCGACTTTACCTTATGGCAGCGCCAATGGCTGACAACTCAGGTATTGGAACCTCAGTTAAGTTACTGGAAACAACAGTTAGCAGCAGCACCACCTTTGTTGGAATTGCCTACAGACCGCCCCCGCCCATCTATCCAAACTTTTCGGGGAGGTATAGAGCGGTTTCAACTAGATGGCAAACTAACACAGCAGCTTAGACAACTCAGCCTAGAGTCTGGAACGACTCTGTTTATGACACTGCTGACGGGTTTTGTTGTGTTAATGTCTCGCTACAGTGGTCAAACGGATCTTGTAATTGGCTCCCCGATCGCAAATCGCAACCGCAAAGAAATAGAAGGGTTAATTGGTTTTTTTGTCAATACTCTGGCGCTGAGATTCGATTTGTCCTCAGAACTGACCTTGAAAGCTTTGCTGGAACAGGTGCAGCAGGTAACTCAAAACGCTTACGACCATCAAGATTTGCCCTTCGAGATGTTAGTTGAAGAGTTGCAACTGGAGCGAAACCTGGATCGTAACCCACTGCTGCAAGTGATGTTTGCCCTTCAGAATGCGCCAAGCAACCCTTGGGATTTGCCTGGTTTAACGGTCGAGAAAATGCCTTGGGGACTTGAAGCAGTGCGGTTTGACCTAGAAGTTCACTTTTGGGAAATCCCTGAAGGTCTTGAGGGATTTTGCTATTACAGCAGCGATTTATTTGATGCGGCAACGATCGCTCGCATGATGAAACATTTCCAGAATTTGTTAGCGGCGATCGTCACTAATCTAGAACAACCAGTCAGCCAATTGCCCTTACTAACAGCACAAGAAAAGCAGCAATTGTTAGTAGAGTGGAACGCCACCCAAACGGATTATCCAAGTAACCAATGTATCCATGATTTGTTTGCAGCGCAAGCCGAACAGACTCCTGATGCGATCGCTGTGGTTTTTGGAGAGCAAAAGTTAACTTATCAGGAATTGAATGCACAAGCAAATCAATTAGCACATTATCTGCAAAAACTGGGCGTAAAACCAGGTGTGCTGGTGGGTATTTGTGTGGAACGTTCTGTATCTATGGTTGTCGGGTTGTTGGCAATTCTTAAGGCAGGTGCGGCGTATGTGCCTTTGGATATTGAATATCCCCAAGAGCGTTTAGCTTTTATCATAGAAGACACTCAGATATCGGTGCTGTTGACAACACAGAAATTAACCGATGTAATTCCCCAACATCAAGCGCGTGTTGTTTATTTTGATACTGATGCAGATGCGATCGCTCTTGAAAGCCAACAAACCCCCAAAACGAAGGTGAAAGCCGATAATCTGGCTTATGTCATCTACACTTCCGGTTCAACAGGGAAACCCAAAGGAGTGGCTGTCAATCACCGAGCCGTAAACCGCTTGGTAATAAACACAAACTACATCAACATGGAATCAACAGATGTCATTGCCCAAGCTGCAAATTACGCCTTTGACGCAGCTACCTTTGAAATTTGGGGAGGGTTACTGAATGGGGCGCGGTTGGTAGGGGTGAGCAAAGAATTGGCACTTTCGCCCAGAGATTTTGCTGATTTTTTGCGATCGCAAAGAATCAGCGTATTATTCTTGACAACTGCCTTGTTCAATCAAATTGCTCAGGAAGTCCCCTCTGCTTTCAATTCATTACGTCATCTCCTATTTGGAGGCGAAGCTGTCGATCCTAAATGGGTGAAAGAAGTACTGAACAATGGTGCGCCGCAGCGACTCCTCCATGTTTATGGCCCGACAGAGAATACAACATTTACTTCCTGGTACTTAGTGCAGGATGTCCCAGAATCCGCTACAACCATTCCCATCGGACGACCGATTGCCAACACACAAATCTATGTATTAGATTCCCAACTACAGCCAGTAGGAATTTGCGTTCCGGGAGAACTATACATTGGCGGAGATGGTCTAGCAAGAGAATACCTCAACCGACCAGAGTTAACACAAGAGAAATTAATTCCCAATCCCTTTAGTTCTCAGCCTGGAGATCGCCTCTACAAAACTGGAGATAAGGTACGCTACCTGAGTGATGGGAATATTGAGTTTCTCGGTCGGATTGATTATCAGGTGAAAATTCGCGGTTTTCGCATCGAACTAGGAGAAATTGAAACCGTTTTGAGTCAACACCCCTTACTGCAAGAGAGTGTTGTGCTTGTAAGAGAAGACACACCTGGCGATAAACGTTTGGTAGCTTACTTAGTACCTGCACTTCATCGTCAAACATTACCGCAACAGGTTTCTCAATGGCAAAGTGAGTATGTGAGTGATTGGCAAACGCTTTATGAACAACTCTACAGCCAAAATCAAACTACAGACGATCTAACATTTAATATTGCTGGTTGGAACAGTTCGTATACCAAGCAACCCATCCCAGACCAGGAAATGCAAGAGTGGGTTGAGAGTACAGTCAGCCGCATTAAAGCTAACTTTCCCCAGCATATATTAGAAATTGGTTGCGGAACAGGGTTACTGCTATCTCGTCTTGCCAAGTACTCTCAACAGTATTGGGGTACTGATTATTCCATCGCCGCCATACAGCACGTTAAGCAGATATGCAGCACTGTTGAGGGTCTAGAAGATGTGCGGCTGCTGCACCAAATGGCAGATAACTTTGAAGGTATCCCCCAAGGAGAATTCGACACTGTTATTTTGAACTCAATCGTGCAGTATTTTCCCAGTATTGAGTATCTGTTGCAGGCGATCGAAGGAGCGATGTCTACAATTACTCAACAAGGGACAATCTTCGTGGGCGATGTCCGCAGCTTGCCATTACTGGAGCCATACCATGCAGCCGTGCAGTTGTCCCAAGCGGCTGTTGATAAAACTATTGAGCAATGGCAGCAACAGGTCCATCAGAGTATGGCCGCCGAGGAAGAATTAGTCATCGATCCCAGTTTCTTCATTGCCCTTCAGACACGTTTTCCCCAGATTGGTTGGGTGGAGATTCAGCCAAAACGCGGTTACGCCCAAAATGAGCTAACTCAATTCCGCTACGATGTTACCCTCCATGTCGGTATTAATGTTCAAGCAAATACTATTGCTTGGTTAAATTGGCAACTAGATAAGCTCTCGTTCACACAAATTCAAAATCAACTGCTTCATGAGCAACCAGAACGCCTGGGAATCAGACGCGTCCCGAATCAACGGGTACAGCAAGCACTACAGATTTGGCAATGGCTGGAAAATCCCCCGGCTGTAGAAACAGTCAGCCAACTGCGGCAGTTCTTAGCACAACAACCAACTGCTGGGATCAATCCAGAAAAGTTTTACGAGTTGGGACAGCAACTCGGTTACACTGTCCACTTAAGTTGGTGGGAGAGTAGTCAGGATGGTTGCTATGATGTGGTGTTCTGTCGCAATAGTTCAACGCAAACATCTAACGCACAAGAGGCAATTGCTTTTTGGGACACTTCAGCCGTCACAACCAAACCCTGGACTGACTACACTAATAATCCCCTATACGGCAAGTTAGTTCAGAAACTAGTGCCGCAGGTACGTGAATATATCCAACAAAAGCTACCCGATTACATGGTACCGCAAGCTTTTGTTGTCCTCAATGCCCTGCCCTTAACACCCAATGGCAAAGTAGATCGTCGCGCTTTGCCAACACCTGATACAGCCACGAGAAATCTTTCTACTGGCTTTGTTTTACCGCGATCGCCTATTGAAGCTCAAATCGCTCAAATCTGGAGTCAAGTCTTAGGGGTTGAACGCATTGGTGTTAAAGATAACTTCTTTGAACTAGGAGGACATTCCCTACTAGCTACCCAAGTCCTGTCAGAGATCAACTCAGCTTTTGAACTCGATCTATCTATACAGATGATGTTCGAGTCTCCCACAGTCGCTGGCATAGCAGCCTACATAGAAGTAGTGGATTTGGTAACACAAAATTTATCAATTAAAGAAGTCAGTAGCGAGGTAGTGGAGTTTTGAGCATGACTAACAGCACCTTTGAATTTGTTCGTAAACTGACAAACTTAAGTATAGAACTAGAGGTAGATAGCGTTAGCGGAGCGCCTCTGGAAGAGGTTCGCTTGCGCTGTCACGCACCTGAAGGGGTATTAACTCCATCGCTACGTCAGGAAATAGCTGGGCGGAAAGCAGAAATTATACTGTTTTTACAGCAAGCGAAGCACGTTAAAACCTCTCATCAGTTGCCCATTCAAAGAGTGCCACGGGACGGTGAGTTACCACTGTCTTTTGCTCAACAGCGACTCTGGTTTCTGCACCATTTGTCACCAGACAGTCGTTCTTATAATCTGCTGGATGTTCAAAGACTAAATGGGGCGCTGAATGTAGTTGCACTCTCAGAGAGTCTAAATGAACTCATTTGCCGCCACGAGATATTAAGAACCACTTTTCCGACTGTAGACGGAAAACCCTTCCAGCTAATTGCTCCCCCCACTGCCTTAACTTTACCAATCCATAACTTGCAGGGATTGTCAGCCCAGGAGCAAACTGACCGGATTCGGCAAATGGCTCAGTCCCTTACATCTCAGCCTTTCGATCTAGCTGTTGGGCCATTAGTACAATTCAGTCTACTCCAACTGAGCCAGCAAGAGTATGTACTGCTGTTGAAGATGCACCACATTATCTACGATGGTTGGTCTTTGAACATCTTCTTCTGTGAGTTATCTCAGCTATATACAGCTTTCGCTCAAGGATTGCCCTACCCACTAGCCCAACTGTCCATCCAGTATGCTGACTTTGCAGTTTGGCAGCGCCAGTGGCTAACAGGCGTTGTCCTGGAACGCCAACTCAATTACTGGCAACAACAGTTAGCAGGTGTCCCTGGCGTACTAGAACTACCTACGGATCGGCCTCGTCCCCCGGTTCAAACCTTCCGGGGTGGAGTTGAGCATTTTCAACTCGATCGCCACCTCACGCAACGCCTCAAGCAACTGAGCCAAGAGTCAGACGCAACCTTGTTTATGACTCTAATAGCAGCTTTTTTGGTCTTGCTTTCTCGTTACAGTAGTCAGGCAGATTTTGTTGTTGGCTCCCCCATCGCTAACCGCAACCACAAGAGCGTCGAGCAGCTAATGGGATTTTTTGCTAATACCCTAGCATTAAGGGGCGATCTCTCTGGCAACCCCAGCTTTGCTGACTTCTTAGCGCAAGTGCGGCAAACAACTTTGTCAGCTTATGCCCATCAGGACTTGCCCTTTGAGATGTTGGTGGAAAAGTTACAACCAGACCGAGATTTAAGCCGTAATCCCCTGGTGCAGGTGATGTTTTCCCTCCAGAATGCCTCACAGTCTTTTTGGGATTTGCCAGGTTTAACTATTGAGAAAATATTCTTGCCAGTTGATGAAATGGTCAGGTTTGACCTAGAAGCGAACTACTGGGAAGCTTCAGGAGGTCTAGAGGGCGTATGGTCTTACAATGCTGATTTATTTGATGCGGCTACAATTACTCGCATCGCCCAAAATTTTCAAACTTTACTACAAGCAATTGTTGCCAATCCCAAAGCGCGAATTGCAGAATTACCACTGTTGGCGATCGCAGAACGCCATCAACTTTTAGTAGAGTGGAACAACACTCAAGTAGACTATTCCTCTGATAAGTGCATCCACCAGTTATTTGAGCAGCAGGTTAGACGTACCCCGAATGCTGTAGCAGTAGTGTTTGGCAATCAACAACTGACTTATCAGCAGTTGAACACTCAAGCTAATCAGTTGGCGCATTACTTGCGCTCATTAGGTGTGGGAGCCGATGTATTAGTTGGGTTGTGTGTAGAGCGATCGCTCTCAATGGTTGTGGGGCTGTTAGGGATTCTCAAGGCGGGTGGTGCTTATGTGCCGCTTGACCCAGAGTATCCAACTGAGCGTTTGAGCTTTATGTTAGAAGATGCTCAAGTTCCAGTGCTGCTCACCCAACAGCAACTCCTGGAAAAGTTGCCTCAGCATCAAGCGGAGGTTGTATGTTTAGATACTGATTGGCAATCTATTTCTCAATCAAGTCAGGATAATCCAATTACTACTTTGCAAGATAGTAACTTGGCTTATCTAATTTACACTTCCGGTTCTACCGGAAAGCCCAAAGGAGCAATGAACACCCACTTGGGGATTTGCAATCGCCTGTTGTGGATGCAACAAGCTTATCAATTAACAGCAGTAGATTGCATTTTACAAAAAACCCCTTTTAGCTTTGATGTGTCTGTTTGGGAATTCTTGTGGCCGTTAATAACTGGAGCGCGTTTAGTTGTAGCTAAACCAAGTGGACATAAAGATAGTGCTTACTTGGTCAATCTAATTTTAGAGCAGCAGGTTACTACACTACATTTTGTCCCTTCTATGCTCCAGGTTTTCTTAGAGGAACAAAGTCTCAAAAATTGCAGTAGCTTGAAACGAGTTATTTGTAGTGGTGAGGCTCTGCCTTTAGAACTTCAAGAACGCTTTTTTGCTCGGTTAGACTGCGAATTGCACAATCTTTACGGGCCAACAGAAGCGGCAATTGATGTCACATACTGGCAATGCAAACCCCATAGCAATCTCAGGACAGTACCCATTGGGCGACCTATAGCAAACACGCAAATCTATATTTTAGACTCGCACTTAAAACCAGTTCCTGTAGGTGTAGCCGGAGAATTGCATATTGGTGGTTTGGGGTTAGCAAAAGGCTATCTGAACCGTCCTGAATTGACACAAGAGAAATTCATCTCTCACCCCTTTAGCACTGACCCCGATTCTCGCCTTTACAAAACAGGAGATTTAGCACGCTATTTACCTGATGGCAACATTGAATACTTGGGACGTATTGACAGCCAAGTAAAAATACGCGGTTTTCGCATAGAGTTAAGCGAAATTGAAGCAATATTGAGCCAACATGTTGATGTACAAGCATCCTGTGTCATTGCCCGCGAAGATACCCCTGGCGATCAACGCTTAGTCGCTTATGTGGTAGCACATCAGGACTGTACACCCACAATCAGCGAACTGCGGCAATTCTTAAAAGCAAAGCTACCAGAGTACATGATACCCAGTGCTTTTGTGTTGCTGGAATCCTTACCCCTGACTCCCAACGGCAAGGTAGATCGCCGCACCCTACCAAAACCAGACTTAGACAGCACACTCCTAGAAAAATATGTCGCCCCGCGTACACCCATTGAGGAAATGCTGGTACAAATTTGGGCGCAAGTGCTGAAAGTAGAGCAAGTGGGCATTCACAATAACTTTT
Organism: Nostoc sp. 'Peltigera membranacea cyanobiont' 213; assembly: GCF_002245975.1. Classification (NCBI taxonomy): domain Bacteria; kingdom Bacillati; phylum Cyanobacteriota; class Cyanophyceae; order Nostocales; family Nostocaceae; genus Nostoc; species Nostoc sp. 'Peltigera membranacea cyanobiont' 213. Next base: position 29,195 of record NZ_NOLI01000038.1, read on the forward strand.
TTGAACTGGGGGGACACTCACTATTAGCAACGCAACTGCTTTCACGCATCCGCAACATTTTCAAAGTAGAATTACCATTGCGTGAGTTGTTTGCCACAGCAACAGTTGCAGAATTAGCGCAATCGATTGGGCGATCGCAGCAACATGACTTGGAACTTATTTCGCTACCCATCCTACCAAGGGCAGAGAATGCAGAGTTACCACTGTCTTATGCTCAACAGCGCTTGTGGTTTTTAGACCAGTTCGAGCCGAACAGTGCTTTCTACAACATACCCTTTGCTTTGCATATAGTCGGAACTCTCAATGTAGCTGCCTTAGAACAAAGCTTACAAGAAATAATTCATCGCCACGAAGCCTTACACACCAACTTCATCACAGTTGATGGACAACCAACGCAAATTATTCAAAAACAGACTAATTGGACAGTCTCTGTTGTTGAGTTGCAACATCTGCCAAGCAGCGAACAAGAAATCGCCACACAGCAATTAGGGAAACAAAAAGCTATTCAACCGTTTGATCTGGCTGATGAACCATTAGTCAGGGCAACATTAGTAGTGCTGTCCGAGACAGAACACGTTTTATTACTGTGCATCCACCATATTGTCTCTGACGGTTGGTCAATGGGTGTGTTTGTTCAGGAGTTAGAAGCCCTGTACACTGCTTATTCTCAAGGTCAGCCGTCACCATTAGCACCACTACCAATTCAGTACGCAGATTTCGCCTTATGGCAGCGAAACTGGTTGCAAGGGGATGTATTACAAAGTCAACTGAGTTACTGGCAACAACAACTAGCAAACGCACCAGCTTTATTGTCCGTACCTACAGACCGACCCAGACCTGCTGTGCAGACTGATAACGGAGCATATCAAGAGTTTGCACTGTCACAGAAGCTAACTGGTGAACTGGCACAACTGAGTCAGCAGCAAGGAGTCACCTTGTTTATGACACTGTTGGCAGCGTTTGATACGCTACTTTATCGCTACACTGGCACAGAAGACATTTTGGTGGGGTCGCCAATTGCTAACCGCGATCGCAGTGAAATTGAAGGGTTAATTGGCTTTTTTGTCAATACTTTAGTAATGCGTTCTAACTTGGCAGGCAATCCCAGTTTTAACGAATTATTGACTCGTGTCCGTAAAATGGCAATGGAGGCATACTCTCATCAGCATTTGCCTTTTGAAATGTTGGTGGAAGCATTGCAGCCAGAACGGGATCTTAGCCATACACCACTGTTTCAGGTAATGTTTGCCCTCCAGAATGCGCCCATGTCTCAAGTAAACATGACTGGGCTAACTGTCAGTCCATTCTCAATAAAAGGCGCAAATGCCAGGTTTGATTTAACTTTAATCATGCAGAACACTGCTACTGGACTGGTAGGGATATGGGAGTACAACACTGATTTGTTTGATGCTAGTACCATTGAGCGAATGACTGGTCATTTTGTGACATTGCTTGCAGGTATTATTGCTAACTCAGAACAGCAAATCTCACAATTGCCACTGCTGACCCAATCAGAACAGCAAAAGTTACTTGTCGAGTGGAATGATACTCAAACTGATTATCCCCGCGATCGGTGCATCCATGATTTGTTTGAAGAGCAGGTGGATCTGACACCCCATGCTGTGGCAGTGGAGTTTGAAAATCAACAACTTACTTACTATGAATTAAATTGTCGTGCTAACCAGTTAGCGCAATACTTGCGGCCTTTGGGTATAAAACCAGATATCTTGGTCGGGTTATGTGTAGAGCGTTCTTTAGAGATGGTCATAGGACTACTGGGAATTCTCAAAGCTGGTGGGGCTTATGTGCCAATTGACCCAGAGTATCCGACTGAGCGATTGAGCTTTATTTTAGAAGATGCTCAAATTTCAGTGTTGCTAACCCAGCAGTCACTCCTTGACAGACTACCTCAGCATCAAGCAAGACTTGTTTGTTTAGATACTGATGCTGAATTGATTTCCCAGTGCAGTCAGGACAATATTATCTCAGGCGTACAAGCCAATAACTTAGCTTATATAATTTATACTTCGGGTTCTACAGGTCAACCCAAGGGTATAGCCATGAATCAACTTGCCCTTAGCAATCTGATTCTGTGGCATCGGGAAAATCTGAAAATTTCTCGTGGAGCAAAAACCCTGCAATTTGCTTCTATTAGCTTTGATGTCTCCTTCCAAGAAATATTCACTACCTGGTGTTCTGGAGGCACATTGTTCTTAATTGGGGAGGAATTACGCCGCGATGCCTCAGCTTTGTTAGTTTTTCTCCAACAAAAAGCAATTGAGAGAATGTTTCTCCCCTTTGTTGCCTTACAGCAACTAGCTGAAGTCTCTGTTGATAGTGAATTAGTTAATAGTCATTTGAGGGAAATTATTACTGCTGGGGAACAGTTGCAGATTACTCCCGCGATTTCTCAATGGTTAAGCAAACTAAGTGATTGTAGTTTGCACAATCACTATGGGCCATCAGAGAGCCATTTAGCCACCAGTTTTACTTTGACCGATTCGGTGGAGACTTGGCCGCTACTTCCTCCCATTGGGCAACCCATTGCTAACACACAAATTTACATTCTGGATAAGGATCTACAGCTAGTACCCATTGGTGTACCAGGAGAATTGCACATTGGTGGTGTCTCTTTGGCGCGAGGCTACATTAACCGACCAGAGTTAACACTTGAGAAATTTATCTCCAACCCGTTTGATGAAACAGGAGGGAGTAAATTATATAAAACTGGGGATTTAGCACGCTATTTACCTGACGGGAACATCGAATCATTAGGGCGTATAGACAATCAAGTTAAAATTCGCGGTTTCCGCATCGAGTTGGGTGAAATTGAAGCAGTACTAAGCCAACTTGATGTGCAGGCAGCTTGTGTCATCGCCCGCGAAGACATTCCTGGAAACAAACGCCTTGTCGCCTATATTGTGCCCCAAAAAGATCGGACACTCACAGTAAGCGTTCTGCGTCGCTTCTTGAAGGAAAAGTTACCAGAGTATATGGTGCCAAGCGCAATAGTCATCCTAGAAGCTCTACCGCTTACCCCCAACGGGAAACTAGACCGCCGCGCTTTACCCATACCCGATTTACACAGCCAATTATTGGACAAATATGTTGCCCCACGTAACCCAATTGAAGAAATTCTGTCACTAATTTGGGCGCAAGTCCTAAAAGTAGAGCAAGTTGGCATATACGATAACTTCTTTGAACTTGGAGGACACTCGCTACTAGCAACGCAACTAGTCTCCCGCGTGCGTACCAGCTTAAAAATAGAACTACCATTGCGTAGCTTATTTGCTGCACCCACAGTTGCTGAATTGTCCCAAAATATTCAACGGTTGCAGCAACAGGGCTTAGAACTCACAGCATCAGCTATTTTACCAAGGGCAAGGGATGCGGAATTACCACTGTCTTATGCCCAAACACGGTTATGGTTTTTAGACAAGTTAAACCCGAACAGCGCCTTCTACAACATACCTTTAGCTTTGCGTCTAGTCGGAACTCTTGGAGTTGCAGCCTTAGAACAAAGTTTACAAGAAATTATTTATCGCCACGAAGCCTTACACACCAACTTTATCACAGTTGATGGACAACCTTCTCAAATTATTCAAACAGAGACGAATTGGACAGTCTGTGTTATTGACTTGCAGCATTTATCCACAGCCGAACAAGAAATTGCTTTGCAGCAATTAGCGCAACAACAAGCTATTCAACCTTATGACTTGGCAAAACAAGCGCTGGTCAGGGCAACATTAATAGTGTTGTCCGATACAGAAAACGCCTTATTAGTGTGTATGCACCATATTGTCTTTGATGGCTGGTCAATGGGTGTATTTGTTCAAGAACTAGCAGCGCTGTACAATGCTTATTCTCAAGGTCAATGCCCATCGTTAGCGTCACTGCCAATTCAGTACGCAGATTTCGCAATTTGGCAGCGAAACTGGTTGCAAGGAGATGTCTTACACAGCCAACTGAGTTATTGGCAACAACAACTGGTAAACGCACCAGCTTTATTATCCTTACCCACAGACCGACCCAGACCATTTGTGCAGACTTTCTCTGGGGCATATCAAGAGTTTGCACTTTCAAAAGAGCTAACTAATGGCTTTACACAACTAAGTCAAAAACAAGGGGTGACTTTGTTTATGGCGTTGTTGGCAGCGTTTGATACTCTACTTTACCGCTATACAGGACAAGAAGATATATTGGTGGGTTCGCCAATTGCTAACCGCGATCGCAGTGAGATTGAAGGGTTAATTGGCTTTTTTGTCAATACTTTAGTAATGCGTACCGATTTGTCAGGCAATCCCAGTTTTAGCGAATTACTGACTCGTGTTCGAGAAGTGGCGTTGTCTGCATATACCCATCAAAATTTGCCTTTTGAAATGCTGGTGGAAGCATTGCAGCCAGAACGGGATCTCAGTCATACACCACTGTTTCAGGTGATGTTTTTCCTCCAGAATGCGCCCATGTCTGAAGTAGAGTTGACTGGATTAACTGTCACTCCATTAATGACAGAAGGCACAACGGCAAAGTTTGATTTAACTTTAATCATGCAGAACACCGACACAGGGCTGGTGGGTGTTTGGGAATACAACACTGACTTGTTTGATGCCAGCACAATTAAGCGGATGAGTAGTCATTTTGTGACATTGCTTGCAGGCATTGTTACTAACCCGCAGCAGCAAATCTCACAATTGCCCCTGCTGACAGAAGTTGAGCAACGACAGTTACTCGTTGAATGGAACCATACTCAGGCAGATTATCCTTCTGATAAGTGTATTCATCAGTTGTTTGAGGAGCAGGTTAAGCTGACACCCGATGCTGTCGCTGTAGTGTTTGAAAATCAACAACTGACTTATGACCAATTAAATTGTCGTGCTAACCAATTGGCTCATTACTTACGCTCATTGGGTGTAAAACCAGATGCGCTGGTGGGTATTTGTGTAGAACGTTCTTTAGAGATGGTGGTGGGACTGTTGGGGATTCTCAAGGCAGGGGGAGCATACCTACCACTCGATCCAGAGTATCCTACTGAACGCTTGCACTTCATGCTAGAAGATGCTCAAGTTTCAGTGCTGCTGACTCAACAGCGACTGATTCAAAGACTTCCTGAATATCAAGCAAAACAAGTCTTTTTAGATGAAACCTGGGAACAAATTGCCCCAAACAATCAAGAGAACCCAACAACTGGAGTCAAAGCTTTTCATCTAGCTAATGTGATTTACACTTCAGGATCTACAGGTAGACCTAAAGGTGTCATGGTTGAGCATAAGGGACTATGCAACTTAGCTCAAGCTCAGATTCAGACTTTTGGCTTGACTTCGGATAGTCGCATTCTCCAATTTGCCTCCTTCAGTTTTGATGCTTCTATTTGGGAAGTCATCATGGCTCTGAGATCGGGTGCAACGCTGTACTTGGGAACAAAAGACTCTCTATTGCCAGGGAAACCATTAATTAAGCAATTACGCGATCGCTCCATTACCCATATCACACTACCACCATCGGTGTTAGCAGTTCTGCTTGGGTCAGAACTTCCGGCATTGCAAACAATCATTGTCGCCGGAGAAGCTTGTCCGCCTGAATTAATCAGGCAATGGTCTGCTGGCAGAAACTTCTTCAACGCTTACGGGCCAACAGAAGCTACTGTCTGTGCCACAATCGCAAAATGCACTGATGGCGAGAAAATATCTATTGGTAAAGCGATCGCTAACACGCAAGTTTACATCTTAGACGAAAATTTGCTACCAGTGCCTGTGGGTGTGCCAGGAGAGTTGCATATCGGTGGTGTTGGGTTGGCAAGAGGTTATCTCAACCGTCCAGAACTAACTCAGGAAAAATTTATCAGCAATCCCTTCCGAAGAAGCAGGGAGCAGGGAGCAGGGGGCAGTGGGGGAACAGAAGACCAATCCTTTAATTCTGAACGCCTGTATAAAACCGGGGACTTAGCACGTTATTTACCAGATGGCAACATTGAATACCTGGGACGGATTGACAATCAGGTAAAAATTCGCGGCTTCCGCATTGAATTAGGCGAAATTGAAGCATTATTGAGCCAACATGCTGATGTGCAGATATGTTGTGTCATTGCTCGTGAAGAAACTCCAGGTAATAAGCGTTTAGTTGCTTATGTAGTGCCGCAAAAAGACGTGACACTCACAACGGGCGAACTGCGGCAGTTCCTTTCTAATAAACTGCCTGGGTATATGTTGCCAACTGCTTTTGTAATACTAGAGTCCTTCCCCCTGACACCCAACGGCAAAATAGACCGTCGCGCTCTGCCCAATCCCGATTTACAACGGGAACTGTCAGATTATGTCATGCCAAATACAGAAGTAGAAAGAATCATTGCTGGCATTTGGCAAAAAGCATTAGTAGTAGAAAAGGTAGGAATTTACAATAATTTCTTTGAGCTAGGAGGTCATTCGTTACTACTAGTAAAAATTAATCAGCAATTGCAAGAAGAATTTGGTTTGGAATTGTCAATAGTTGATATGTTTAACTACCCAACTATACATAGCTTAAGCCAATACTTAATTACTAAAATTAACCAAGAAGATCCAATTAAACAAAATAACCAGCGTTCTCAATCTCATAGTGAAATTAAATCTTTAAGAAATCAGCAGCTAGAATCAAGACAACAATATCGATCTCAGAGAAAAAGGTAAAAATGACAATAGATTCAGTGGATAAAAATGATGAATTTAACAATTCTGAAATAGCAATAATTGCTGTTGTAGGGAGATTTTCAGGCGCAAAAGATATTCAATCATTTTGGCAGAACTTGCGAGATGGTGTAGAATCTATCTCTTGGCTAACGGATGAAGAATTGATAAATTCTGGCGTTTCCCTAGATTTGCTGAATCATCCTAATTATGTAAAAGCTAGTTCTGTACTATCAGATATTGAATTGTTTGATGCAAATTTCTTTGCCTATAGCGCCAAAGAAGCTGAGTTAATAGATCCACAACAACGCCTATTTTTAGAGTTGGCTTGGGAAGCTGTAGAAAAAGCTGGTTATGACCCGCAAACCTACAATGGTTTAATCGGGGTTTATGGTGGTGTAGGGATGAGTAGGTATTTACTCAATAATCTCTACCCTAATCAGCAATTATTAGAAACAATTGACCCGATTCAATTAGGAATCTCCAACGATAAAGATTTTTTACCTACACGAGTTGCATATAAACTCAATTTGACTGGACCATCAGTAAATGTGCAAACAGCGTGTTCTACCTCTTTGGTTGCTGTTCATGTAGCTTGTCAAAGTCTCTTAAATGGTGAATGTGACATAGCTTTAGCTGGTGGAGTTACTCTCAGCATTCCTCAGAAAATAGGGTATTTGCATCAAGAGGGAATGATTCTCTCTCCTGATGGACACTGCCGTGCTTTTGATGCCAAAGCACAAGGAACAATTGCCGGTAGCGGTGCTGGGATTGTGGTATTGAAAAGATTAAAGGATGCAATTAGCGATCGCGACTACATCCATGCAATTATTAAAGGTTCGGCAATCAATAACGATGGCGCAATGAAAGTCGGTTACACTGCTCCTAGTGTTAGCGGTCAAGCAGCAGTGATTGGCGAAGCTCAAGCTTTAGCTGGTGTAGATGCCGAAACAATTTCCTACATCGAAGCTCATGGCACTGCTACACCTTTAGGAGATCCGATTGAAATTGCCGCTTTAACTCAAGCCTTTAATCAAACTACAGATAAAAAAGGTTTCTGCGCTATTGGTTCCTTAAAAACCAACTTAGGACATTTGGATACAGCATCAGGCGTTGCAGGTTTGATTAAAACTGTCTTAGCACTCCAACATAAAATGCTGCCTCCTAGTTTGCACTTTGAGACACCTAATCCCAAAATTGATTTTGCCAACAGTCCTTTTTATGTCAATACAACTCTGACTGAATGGAAAACAAATAATACTCCTCGCCGTGCTGGAGTTAGTTCTTTTGGTATGGGAGGGACTAATGCTCATGTAATTTTAGAAGAAGCACCTGTTTTTGGGCAGGGGAGCAGGGGAGCAGGGGAGAAATTATCAACTTTTGGTACTCTCGGCTAAAACTGCAAATGCGCTTGAAAAGGCAACAGCTAATTTAATTACGCATTTAAAAGAGCATCCACAACTTAACTTAGGTGATGTAGCTTATACCCTCAATAGTGGTCGGCAGGGTTTTAATTACCGACGGATGTTAATTTGTCAAGACTTAGAAGATGCTGTCAAAGCTTTTAGTAGCTTAGAGCCAAAACAAGTTTTTACTAACTATACAGAGATTACAGAACGGCCTGTTGTCTTTATGTTTCCCGGTCAGGGTTCTCAGTACGTCAACATGGCGCGGGAAATTTACGAAACTGAGACAGTATTTAAAGAACAAGTTGATGATTCCTCAGAAATTCTTAAACCTCTATTAGGGCTAGATTTACGTGAGATTCTTTACCCCAGTGACGAAAAGATTGATGCAGCATCGCAGCAACTTCAACAAACAGCGATCGCTCAACCTGCTATTTTTGTAATTGAATACGCCCTAGCTAAATTATGGCAGTCTTATGGAGTAGAGCCGCAAGCTGCGATCGGTCACAGTATTGGCGAATATGTAGCAGCAACTCTAGCAGAAGTTTTTTCCCTAGAAGATGCCTTATCTCTGGTAGCAGCACGCGGACAGATGATGCAGCAACTTCCCACTGGATCAATGCTTTCAATTCCCCTACCCGCAGACAAGATAAAATCCCTATTAGGGACAGAACTTTCTGTTGCAGCGATTAATCAACCCTCACGGTGTGTAGTTTCCGGTTCCATAGCAGCAATAGAAGCACTACAAAATCAGCTTGCTGCTCAAGGGATTGAATGTCAACTTCTGCATACTTCCCATGCCTTCCATTCGCAAATGATGGAACCTATCTTAGAGACATTTGCAGAAAGAGTCAAAAAAGTTACTTTAAATCCGCCAAAACTTCCTTATATCTCCAACCTGACTGGTACTTGGATTACAGTCACCCAAGCCACAAATCCTGACTATTACGCTCAACATCTACGTTCCACAGTGCTTTTTGCCCAAGGTGTAGAGAAATTATTGGCAACACCAGAGCAAGTTTTACTAGAGGTGGGGCCAGGACACACACTAACTACATTAGTCAAAAGACATCCAGACAAAGCAGCTGCACAAACGGTGTTGACTTCAGTCCGTCATCCTCAAGAAAAGCAATCCGATAGTCGTGTTTTATTCACTACATTGGGTCAACTCTGGCTGGCTGGGGTGAAGATAGATTGGCTTGGATTCTATAGTCAACAAGAGTATTATCATCTTCCCTTACCGACTTATCCCTTTGAGGGCGAACGTTATTGGATTGACCCCCCACAAAAAGCAGCTTGGGGACAATTGCAAACTTTACCCACAACATCACAATTGTGGACATCGCTTACACAAGCAGGTCAAAATCAAGCAAATACTAGAAATGCAGAACTCAATGAGTTAATATATCAAGAGAACAGACAGTGGTTGGATGGTTTATGTACAGCCTACATCAACTCTGCATTCAAGCAATTAGGGGCTTTTAGCAATGCCGAACAAAAGTATTCTTTAGAGAATTTGTTGTCGCAATATCATATTTCTCCCCGCTATCAGCAATTGTTGTCTAGATGGTTGCAAATATTAGTTGAGCAAGGGCAACTACAGCAACAGGAGGGCTTATTTACTGGACTAGTGCCATGTTCGCCAGATTATATTAATGAACATTTAGAAGAAGTCAGAGCTAGATTTGCTTCTTCATCTTTAGTAGATTTAGATTTAGTGCAACGCTGTGGTGAAAATTTAGCCGCTATTGTTGTTGGCGACCAAGAACCATTAGAGATTTTCAATGAACTGGTTTACCAAAAAGAAAACAACGGTTCGCATTCAGAATCTTCCTTAATTACTTACTACAACTCTATCTTGCGTTCAAGCTTAGAACAGGTAGTCAAATCATTGCCATCATCTGTTCAGCTAAGAGTTCTAGAAATTGGTGCGGGTACTGGTGTGTCTACACAAGCATTACTACCTGTGTTGCCATCCCAACAAACCAACTATACTTTTACTGATATTGGTAGTGGCTTTCTAACTCAAGCCGAACAAAAGTTTAAGGAATATCCATTTGTTGAATATCGATTACTAAATATAGACAATTCACCAACTGAGCAAGGGTTTGAGAAGTATAGCTTTGATGTAGTAATAGCCTCTAATGTTTTGCACGCAACTCAGAACATAGATAAAACACTCCACCATGTACGCTCTTTATTAGCTCCTGGCGGCTTCCTCTTAGTGTGGGAAATAACTCAACCAAAAATAGACTTTGATATCAGTTGGGGTCTGCTTTTGAAATCTTTAGACGATAAAAGACGCAACCCAGGTCAGCCTTTTATCACAGAAGAGCAATGGTTTGAAGCACTACGCACTCAAGATTTTGTTCAGGTTGCCGCGTTTCCTAAAACTGAAGCCTTTGAGCATCAGATTATTATGGCTCAAGCTTCTGCATCAGCCGCATTTAGTAGAAAATTAGGGCAAAAAGAGACTGACCAGAAATTAGATATTTCATCACAAAGAAAGCCGGATATTTCTCAGCCAGAAAAATTATCTGCACTCCACTCAAGACCTAATTTGTCCAATTCTTATGTAGCTCCTCGCGATGAAGTTGAGCAAAAAGTTGCCGATATTTGGCAAGGATTATTGGGAATCAAGCAAGTGGGAATCTATGATAACTTTTTTGGATTGGGAGGAGATTCCCTCATAGCTGTTCAAGTTTTATCCAGAATCAGAAGTGTTTTTTCTATTAGATTATCTGTAGCAAGTTTGTTTGAATCTCCCACAATAGCTGAAATAGCACCAAAGCTAGAAAAACAACCAGAAATGGATACAAACTTAGATGCAATTGATAGAGAAGAAATCGCAATATGAATAATAAATAAATTTAATTACGAATTAGGTAAAAATTTGGAGTTGATGATTCTATGAATATCGAGCAATTAGTAGCTGATTTTACTAAACAGGGTGTGAAGTTGTGGGTTGAAGGCGAGCAGTTGCGTGTTAATGCTCCCAAAGGAATATTGACGCTAGAAACTCGTGATTTATTAACTAAAAATAAAGCAGAACTTATCTTATTGCTAAACGATAAAAGTGCGGATGCTTATACAGATTTACCCTTCATCAAAGCCAAGCGTCCTCAGAACTTACCTCTGTCTTTTGCTCAAGAACAACTCTGGTTATTAAACCAGTTGGAACCAGATAACCCCTTCTACAATGAACAAACAGCTTTAAAACTTCACGGTCAGTTAAACGTTGCGGCCCTAGAGCAAAGCCTCAACAAAATTATCTCTCGCCATGAAGCCTTACGTACTAACTTCCACACCATCAACGAGCAGCCAGTCCAGGTAATTGCTGACAGCTTAACTTTAAGTGTGCCAATAGTAGACCTCACAAAACTACCTGCTAGTGAAAGAGAAATCGCTTGCCAACAATTAGCCTCAGCAGAAGCTACTCGACCCTTTGACCTTGTTAGTTCTCCTTTAATCCGAGCTTCTGTAGTTAAATTCGCAGAGGTAGAACACGCTTTGGTACTAACAATACACCATATCGTCTTTGATGGTTGGTCAATGGGCGTATTGATGCGCGAGTTAACAACCATTTACTCAGCCCTCTGTAATAACTTCCCCCTAGAGCTACCTGAGCTACCAATTCAGTATGCCGACTTTGCCATTTGGCAACGGCAGTGGTTGCAAACAGAAGTACTCCAAACACAGCTTGATTACTGGAAACAACTACTCAAAAACGCTCCTACCTTACTAGAATTACCCACAGACAGACCAAGACCAGCCATTCAAACTTTTCGGGGTGCAATTCAATATCAACAATTATCAAATGAATTGAGTGAAGCCCTTGCTAATTTCAGTAGGCAAGAGGGAACCACCCTATTCATGACGCTGTTCGCAGCTTATGTTACCTTACTTTATCGCTATACAGGCTCTGATGACATTGTAGTAGGTACACCCTTTGCTAAACGCGATCGCTTGGAACTTGAGGGGTTAATTGGCTTTCTTGTCAACACTTTAGTATTACGTACCGATTTATCAGGCAACCCCAGTTTTCAGCAATTGTTAAATCGAGTGCGGCAACGGACACTCTTAACTTACGCTCACCCAGACTTGCCTTTTGAGGAGTTGGTAAAAGCATTACAGCCACAGCGAGACCTCAGTCATACACCACTGTTTCAGGTAATGTTTGTCCTCGAAAATGCTCCCATATCTGAAGAAGTAGAAGTGACTGGGTTAACCCTCAGTTCATTAGGGACAGAAAAGACCACTGCCAAGTTTGATTTGACTTTATTCATTAAAAACACTCCCTCTGGGCTGGGAACTGTGTGGCAATACAACACAGACTTATTTGACCCTAGCACCATAGAGCGGATGGCTGGGTATTTTGTCACCTTACTCGAAGGTATTATTGCTAACCCACAGCAACAAATTTCGCAATTGCCCCTGCTAACAGAAGCACAACAACGACAGTTACTTGGCGAATGGAACAATACTCAAGTAGATTATCCCCATGATAAATCTATCCATCAGTTGTTTGAGGAGCAGGTGGAACGTACACCCAATCCTGTAGCGGTGGAGTTTGGCAATCAACAACTGACTTACTACCAATTAAACTACCGTGCTAACCAGTTGGCGCACTACCTGAAGTCTTTAGGAGTGAAAGCCGATGTATTGGTTGGGTTGTGCGTCGAGCGTTCCTTAGAAATGGTTGTGGGAATATTAGGAATTCTCAAAGCAGGTGGGGCTTATGTGCCGCTTGACCCAGAGTATCCAACTGAACGCCTGAGTTTCATGTTAGAAGATGCTCAAGTTTCAGTGTTGTTGACTCAGCAATCACTCCAAGAGAGACTACCTCAGCATCAAGCAAAACTTATTTGTTTGGATACCGATGCTCAACTAATTTCTCAATCCAGTCAAGACAATCTTATCTCTGGAGTACAAGCAAGTAACTTAGCTTATATAATTTACACCTCTGGTTCTACAGATCAGCCCAAGGGAGTAGCGATGAATCAGCTTGCCCTTTGCAATATGATTTTGTGGCATCTAGAAAATATGAAAATTCCTCATGGAGCAAAAACCCTGCAATTTGCTCCCATCAGCTTTGATGTCTCCTTCCAAGAAATTTTCTCTACCTGGTGTTCTGGAGGCACATTGCTGTTGATTACAGAGGAATTGCGCCGTGATGCCTCAGCTTTATTAGGTTTTCTCCAAGAAAAAGCTGTTGAGAGACTGTTTCTTCCTTTTGTTGCCTTACAGCAACTAGCTGAAGTCTCTGTTGATAGTGAATTAGTTAATAGTCATTTAAGGGAAATTATTACTGCTGGGGAACAGTTGCAAATTACTCCCGCGATTTCTCAATGGTTAAGCAAACTAACGGATTGTAGTTTGCACAATCATTATGGGCCATCAGAGAGCCATGTAGCTGCCAGTTTTACTTTGGCCGATTCGGTGGAGACATGGCCCCTACTGCCTCCCATTGGGCAACCAATTGCCAATACACAAATCTACATCCTAGATAAGTATCTACAACCTGTAACCGTTGGTGTACCAGGAGAATTGTACATTGGTGGTGTGTGCTTGGCGCGAGGCTACCTCAACCGAAGAGAGTTAACACTTGAGAAATTTATCTCCAACCCGTTTGATGAAACAGGAGGGAGTAGATTATATAAAACGGGAGATTTAGCACGCTACTTATCGGATAGCAATATTGAATACTTAGGTCGTATAGATAATCAGGTAAAAATACGCGGTTTTCGTATTGAGTTGGGCGAGGTGGAAGCATTACTGAGTCAACATGGTGATGTCCAAGCATCTTGTGTCATTGCCCGCGAAGATACCCCTGGCGATCAACGCTTAGTTGCTTATGTAGTAGCACATCAGGACTATCCACCCACAATCAGCGAACTGCGGCAATTCCTCAAAGCAAAGCTGCCAGAGTACATGGTACCCAATGCTTTTGTAGTGTTGGAGTCTTTGCCACTAACTCCTAGCGGGAAGGTAGACCGCCGCACTTTGCCAATACCAGATTTATACAGCGAAATTACAGATAAATATGTAGCCCCACGGACTCCGATTGAAGAACTGGTGGCACAAATTTGGGCGCAAGTGCTGAAGATACCACAGGTGGGTATTTCTGATAACTTCTTTGAACTTGGCGGACACTCGCTACTAGCAACACAAGTGGTTTCACGTATCCGCAAGATTTTCAAAGTGGAACTACCATTGCGTGAGTTGTTTGCCACAGCAACACTAGCCGAATTAGCACTCTTCATTGAGCAGTTACAGCAACAGGACTTAGAACTTTCTGCACCACCTATTTTACCAAGAGCTAAGAATACAGACTTACCAGTATCTTATGCTCAACAGCGTTTGTGGTTTTTAGACCAGTTTGAGCCAAACAACGCCTCTTACAACATTCCTGTGGCTTTGCGTCTAGTAGGAACTCTTAATGTTGCTGCCTTAGAGCAAAGCTTACAAGAAATTATTCATCGCCATGAAGCCTTACGTACCAATTTCGTCACCGTTAATGGACAACCAACTCAAATAATTCAAACACACACCAATTGGACAGTTTCAGTTGTTGAGTGTCAGCATTTACCCACAACCGAACAAGAAAGTGCTTTACAGCAATTAGCGCAACAACAAGCTATTCAACCGTTTGACCTGGCTGGTGTTGCATTATTCAGAGCGACATTAGTAGTGCTGTCAGAGACAGAACACGCCTTATTAGTGTGTATGCACCACATTGTCTCTGATGCTTGGTCAATAGGTGTGTTTATCCAAGAACTAACAACACTGTACAATGCTTATTCTCATGGTCAGCCGTCATCCTTAACGCCACTGCCGATTCAGTACGCAGATTTCGCAATTTGGCAAAGAGACTGGTTGCAAGGAGATGTACTGCAAAGCCAATTGAATTACTGGCAACAACAACTCAAAGATGCACCAACTTTGTTGTCGTTGCCCACAGACCGACCAAGACCTGCCGTACAAACATTTGCTGGCGCATATCAAGAGTTTGCACTGTCAGTTGACTTAACTGATAGGTTGACAAAACTGAGCCAAGAGCAAGGAGTGACGTTGTTTATGACGCTGTTGGCAGCTTATGACACCCTGCTTTACCGCTACACAGGACAATCAGACATTTTGGTGGGTTCGCCAATTGCTAACCGCGATCGCTTGGAAGTTGAAGGGTTAATTGGCTTTTTTGTCAATACTTTAGTGATGCGTACCAACTTGGCAGGTAATCCGAGCTTTAGTGAATTACTCACTCGTGTTCGAGACATGGCAATAGATGCCTACGCACATCAGGACTTACCTTTTGAAATGCTTGTGGAAGCATTGCAGCTAGAACGAGATATCAGCCATACACCTCTGTTCCAGGTAATGTTTGTTCTGCAAAATACGCCCATGTCTGAATTAGAACTGACTGGGTTAACTGTTACCTCATTGATGACAGAAGGCGCAACGGCAAAGTTTGATTTGAGTTTATCAATGCAGAACACTGCTACGGGTTTGGTGGGTGTGTGGGAGTACAACACTGACTTGTTTGATGAGCGCACTATCGAGCGGATGGCGGGGCATTTTGTGACATTACTTGAAGGCATTGTTACTAACCCGCAGCAGCAAATTTACCAATTACCCTTGCTGACAGAAGTCGAGCAACGACAGTTACTTGTTGAGTGGAACAACACTCAAGTAGACTATTCCTCTGATAAATGCATCCATCAGTTGTTTGAGGAGCAAGTTCGGCGTACCCCGGATGCTGTAGCAGTTGTGTTTGAAGATCGACAACTGACTTACCACCAATTGAATTGTCGCGCTAATCAGTTGGCACATTACTTGCGCTCATTGGGTGTGGAAGCAGATGTGCTGGTTGGGTTGTGTGTGGAGCGTTCTATTGAGATGGTGATGGGACTACTGGGGATACTTAAGGCGGGTGGGGCTTATGTACCACTTGACCCCAATTATCCCCAAGAACGACTGAGTTATATGTTGGCTGATTCCCAGGTGAAAGTCCTATTAACCCAAAAACAAATTATCACGGAATTGCCACCAACTAAAGCAGATGTAGTTGCTTTGGACAGAGACTGGGAGGCAATTTGTCAGCAAAGTGATGAAAATCCAGTGTATGGGATTAAGCCGTATAACTTAGCGTATGTGATTTATACCTCCGGCTCTACAGGTCAACCCAAAGGAGTAAAAATTCCTCACAGCGCTATTTGCAACCATATGCTGTGGATGCAAACAGAGTTCCCTCTGACTGAAACAGACAAAGTTCTTCAAAAAACACCTTTTAGCTTTGATGCTTCAGTATGGGAGTTTTTCGCACCCTTACTAACAGGAGCGCAACTGGTCGTGGCGAAACCTTTGGGCCATCAAGATAGTGTTTATTTAACACAAGTAATTACAACAGAGCAAATAACAATACTCCAACTTGTACCATCACTGTTACAAATGCTTTTAGAACAGGAAGAGTTTAAAACCTGTAAATCTCTCAAACGCGTCTTTTGTGGTGGAGAAGCATTGCCAGTGGTTCTGCAAGAGCGCTTTTTTGAGCAACTCAATACAGACTTGTATAATCTTTATGGGCCAACAGAAGCTTGCATTGATGCAACGTTTTGGAATTGCAGGGGTGGTATTAGGCAACAAGTTGTTCCCATTGGTCGCCCCATAGCCAACACCCAACTTTACATCCTAGACAAACACCTCCAACCAGTACCCATCGGTGTACCCGGAGAAATGTACATCGGAGGAGATGGTTTAGCTAGAGGTTATCTCAATCGCCCAGAACTCACTCAAGAAAAATTTATCCCAAATCCCTTTTCTGATGCCAAATCAGAACGCCTTTACAAAACAGGAGACTTGGCGCGTTACCTGAGTGACGGTAATATCGAATACCTCGATCGTATCGATAACCAAGTGAAGATTCGTGGTTTCCGCATCGAACTCGGAGAAATCGAAGCAGTCCTCAACACCCACCCCCAAATCCCACAAGCCGTAGTCATTGTCAGAGAGGATATTCCAGGTAACAAACGCTTAGTTGCTTATGTAGTTTCTAGCGATCAATCACTAACTACCAACCAACTGCGTCAATTCCTCAAGGAACAGCTACCAGAATACATGATACCCAGTAGCTTTGTCACCTTAGACAACCTACCGTTAACACCCAATGGCAAAATAGACCGCAAAGCACTACCAACACCTGATGCAGAAATTAGCCGGGAACATGAATATGTAGCGCCATGTACAGCCATAGAACAAATTTTAACTAACATCTGGCAACAACTACTGCTCAAAGAAAAAGTCAGCATCCACGACAACTTCTTTGAAATTGGTGGCGACTCAATCCTGAGTATTCAAGTAGTTTCTCGTGCCAAAAACTCAGGAATACAAATCACTCCCAAACAAATATTCCAAAACCAAACTATCGCCGAACTTGCCAAGGTTGCCAATACAACAGTAAGTGTTGAATCTAAACAAGGGATAGTGACTGGAGTTGCATCCCTAACACCAATTCAACAATGGTTCTTTGAGCAAAATAAGCAAGCGGCTTACCATTATAACCAATCAGTTTTATTACAGATTCCCAATCATCTGCAAAGTGAATTAATTGCAATAGCCTTGAAAAAATTACTAGAGCATCACGATGCTTTGCGTTTAAGATTCACATCCATTGCAGGTGAACACAAACAAATAAACCAAGGGTTAGATGATAACGTACCATTCACTGTAGTTGATTTATCATCAACGCCCAAGAGCAAACAACCACAAGCCCTAGAAAAAGTTGCCGCAGAATATCAAGCAAGTTTGAACTTGTCAACAGGGCCAATAATGCAAGTGGTAATGTTTAACTTGGGTAATGAAAGTGATGCCAGGTTATTAATTATTATTCATCACCTAGCAGTAGATGGTGTAAGTTGGCGAATTTTATTATCGGATCTAGAAATAATTTATCAACAATTAATTACTCAAAAACCTCTAAAGCTAAGTGCAAAAACAACAGCATTTATTGATTGGGCAGAGAAATTAAACAATTATGCCCAATCAGAAATTATCAAACTTGAGTTAGACTATTGGCTAAACCAACCTTGGTCTAAGATCGCACCACTACCATCAGATTATGCTGACATTCAAGAAGAAAATACAGTAGGTAGTGCTGCTAGTGTGTCAGTGAAATTAAGTCCAGAAGAAACCCAAGCTCTCCTGCTCTCAGTAAACGAAGCTTACAACACACAAATTAACGATATACTGCTAAGTGCATTAGTACTTTCAATAGCAGAGTGGACGGGAAATTCAACTGTACTAATTAACTTAGAGGGACATGGCAGAGAAGAACTATTTTCAGATGTAGACTTATCACGGACGGTAAGTTGGTTTACCAGTTTGTTTCCCGTATTATTGCAACTGCCTTCAATCAACCAACCACGAGAAATTATTAAATCAATCAAAGAACAATTACGAGCGATTCCTAATCGTGGAATTGGCTACGGTATATTGCGCTACTTGTGTAAAGATGCGACTGTTAATGAACAGATACAGACAATTCCCGCTTCAGAAATTAGTTTTAACTACCTGGGGCAATTTGACCAAGTACAATCAGAAACTGGTTGGAAATTTGCGCCTGAATCTAGTGGATCTAGCCAAAGTTTAAAGCAAATTCGTGACCATATATTGGATATTAACGCTCTGGTAGTAGAAGGTGAATTACGAATTGATTGGACTTACGATAGTCATGTTCATACTCCTGCCACAGTGGAGAAATTGGCGCAGAGTTATATTCAAGCGATCGCGTCAATAATAAAACATTGTCAATTAGCAGAGAATAGAGGATATACACCGAGTGATTTTCCAGATGCACAGTTGAATCAATTAGAACTGGATGAGTTATTAACTCGGTTCAAAACTAAAAATATTGAATCAATTTATCCCCTTTCTCCTTCACAACAGGGAATGCTCTTCGAGACTCTATCTGCGTCTGAATCAGGGATACATCTTGAGCAGTGCATTTTAAACTTGCAAGCAGGATTAAACGTGTCAGCTTTTGAAAAAGCTTGGCAGCGTGTTGGCGATCGCCATTCGATCCTCAGAACAGCCTTTATTTGGGAAGATCGAGATCAGCCACTTCAAGTTGTACTGAAGGAAGTGGAATTTTCACTAGAGCAGCAAGACTGGTGCGGACTTTCTCTGTCCCAGCAGCAAGAAAAATTAGAAGCCTATCTCAGTACAGATAGACTGCGTGGTTTCAACATGACTGAAGCACCGCTAATGCGTTTGGCGCTTTTCCAAGTAGGCTCAAATGCCTATCAATTCGTCTGGACTTCTCATCATATTCTTATAGATGGTTGGTGTATGCCTCTCATCTTCAAGGAAGTTTTCGGATTCTATGAGGCATTTAGCAAAGGTCAAGATTTATTACTCGAACCCAGTCATCCCTACAGAAACTATATCGCCTGGCTAAAACGGCAAGATTTGTCTCAGGCAGAGGTGTTTTGGCGGGGCACACTTCAAGGTTTCAAAAGCCCAACCCCATTAGGAATAGAAGCTGAACCTATTACTTTTTCTGCTCAGGAAGAGCGCTATGGCGAACAAAAAGCCCACTTGACAGCTTCGGCGACAGCAGCTTTACAGTCTTTGGTACGGCAACATCACTTGAGCTTAAATATTGTAGTTCAAGGCGTTTGGGCTTTGCTCTTGAGTCGCTATAGCGGTCTTGAAGATGTGGTATTCGGCGCGACTTTCTCTGGTCGTCCTCCAGAATTGGTAGGGGCTGAATCCATGTTAGGTCTATTCATTAATACCCTACCAATGCGGCTTCAGGTTTCTCCCCAAGCATCATTTTGGTCTTGGCTTAAAGATATCCAGGATCAAAGCTTCACGCAACGCGATTATGAATACTGCTCCCAAGGACAAATTCACGAATGGAGTGAAGTACCTAGATCGTTACCCCTTTTTGAGAGTCTTCTGGTTTTCCAAAACTATCCAGTCGATTCATCAGCAAAACGGTCTGTGAAACATGACATAAATCAACCTCAAGATCGTTCTATAGGCGCACAAACGAAATATGCCCTCACCATTTTAGTTGGTCCAAGTTCAGAGCTACAGTTTTGCATCATCTACAACCGATACCGTTATGAAAGTTCGGCTATAACGCTGATTCTGGAACATTTTCAGGCTTTGTTTAACAGCATTGTCGATCTTCCAGAACAGCAGATGGGAACACTGATTGAAAGCATTTCAGCAGATCAAATTCCGCAAGTTAGATCGCCTCAGAAACTTGTTCAAAAGGAACTGCAAAAGGACTTTGACGCACGAAATCTCTGGGAATTTCAACTGGTACAAATTTGGGAAGACATTCTAGATACTCATCCTATCAGCATACGAGATAACTTCTTTGAACTTGGAGGTCATTCTCTTGTAGCTATCCGTCTCATGTCCCAGATTCAAAAACATTTCCAGATAAATTTGCCTTTAGGTATTTTATTCCAATATCCCACCATCGAAGAACTAGCACATTTTCTGGATTCTTCAACAGATTCTTTACCTTTGTCTGCCCTAGTTTCTATTAAAAATAATGGCAATAAACCACCTCTATTTTGCGTTCACCCTGGTGGGGGAAATGTTCTTTGCTATCACCATCTTGCTTCTTATTTGAATTCAGAAAGACCATTCTATGGACTAGAATGTGTTGGTTTAAATCCCGAAAATCAACCTCATACTAGCATTGAACAAATGGCAACTCACTATATCCAAGAGTTGCAAACTGTTCAACCTCATGGCCCTTATTTCCTCTCTGGCTGGTCTTTTGGCGGCTTAGTAGCTTTTGAGATGGCTCAACAACTTTCTCGTCAAGGCGAACAGATAGCTCTGTTAGCTCTAATAGATACTAATCCTCCTTGTCTAAGTTATAAAGAACCAGTAGACTATGCTTTTCTATTAGTAGAGTTATTCAAAGAGCGTTTAGACCTTTGTTTAAACGATCTGCGGCAATTAGAACCACAAGAGCAGATAATTTCTGTCGATCAACAAGCTAAACAGAAAAATGTAGTTATACAAGGTTTTGACTTCGAGCAAGCTCCCCATCTTCTGAAAATTTTCCAGATCAACGCTGAAGCTGTACAAAATTACAAAGGTGAATATTACTCCGGCTCAATTGTTCTATTTAAAGCCAGTGAGACTGATGCCGCTCTTGAATATCACTGGAATGAACTAGTGGAACATATAGAAACTGTTGTAGTTCCTGGTAATCATCTAAACATGGTGTTACCACCTCATGTCCAAACCCTAGTTCAAGAACTAGAAAAGTTTATTGAACAAGCAAGAGTTCAACCAATAGACATCTAATACAAAACTATGTAGAGACGCTAATTTTGCGTCTTTGCTTTGTCAGTAAACACCCGGAATTTGGAGTCACACTCCTATCAATAGGTACGATATTGAAATGTAAGGAACTGTATTATGACTAGTACTTCTAACCAGATTAAATCGAAGGTTTGGGATAACAAGCAAGAGTATCCCTTAACAACAGAGTCTTTAAGAATGCTGTTGGAAAACCGAATTCCTTTAATTAGGTTAAAAGAATTTGCCACACCCCAAGAGTGTGAGATGTTAGTTGCTCAAGCTCAATTGTTCAACTTTGATTGCTATGAAGATGTGAATCCCAAGATTGAGCGAATTGGGATCACAGTGTTTGAATATAATCGCGTTAGTAAAGCAGCCTATTTTCAAGCAGTAGAACGCGCAACTAAATTAAGAGACTCCATTATGGCAGCCTCTTTCAATCCATTAGAACGCTTAATGATGAAAATTCGAGAGTGTACAGGCGCGACTGTGCGAATTGCTTCGCAACCATTTTATGGTAGTTATTATGCAGGACTGATCAGAAAAATAGAGCAGGGTACTCAACTTCATATTGATTATGCCCCGTCAGAACAAGCGGAATGGGAAGTTGGTACAGTAATTTATCAACTTTCTTGGAATTTGTATTTACAATTTTCTGCCAACAACAATGGTAGAACACGTATTTACGATCGCCAGTGGCAACCAGAAGACGATCGCTATAAACTCGATTCCTACGGATATGGTGATACAGTAATCGCAGATGCAGACACGATCGCCTTCCAACCTTATGTAGGAGATATATTCATTTTCAATACACGCAACTATCACACTGTTGAGCCGATGGATGGACAACGTGTGACTTTCACTTCAGCGATCGGATTACTTCCTAATGGTGAAATTATTTTGTGGTCTTGAAGCTGAACATTAGGTTGGTAAATATAGTGAGGAAGTAATTTATGCCCTTAGCAGCTGTAATGACTGCGCCTAACCACCCAGTTGAAGTGCAACAATTACCAGACCCAATTCTGGAAAAGGGGGGCATCATTCTTGAAACCTTATATTCTGAGGTTTGTGGCACTGATGTACATTTACTACATGGGCGTTTAGAGGGAGTACCCTATCCCATCATCCCCGGACACTTCTCAGTTGGTCGTGTGGTCGAAACAGGTGGATCGGTTAATGATGTCAATGGTAAATTGATTCAGCCTGGAGCGATCGCCACTTTTTTAGATGTCCACGAAACCTGTTACAACTGTTGGTATTGTCTAGTAGCCAAAGCATCCACTCGCTGTCCCCAACGCAAAGTTTATGGTGTCACCTACTCAGCCAAAGATGGCTTACTCGGTGGTTGGTCTGAACTAATTTACCTCAAACCAGGGGTGAAAGTTCTCACTTTACCCGAAGAAGTCTCACCAAAGCAATTCATTGCTGGGGGATGTGCTTTACCAACTGCACTACACGCTATCGATCGAGCGCAGATTCAAATTGGTGATCTTGTTGTGGTGCAGGGTTCTGGGCCTGTGGGTTTGAGTGTGGCAATTTTAGCTTTACTATCAGGTGCGGGCAAAGTGATTGTCATTGACAAATTTGAGAGCCGATTATTAGTTGCCAAATCCTTCGGTGTAGATGAAACTCTTGTAATTCAGGCTAACGATCCACAACAACATATTCAGCGAGTTTTGGAATTGACACACGGACACGGTGCTGATGTCACTATTGAAGCCACAGGCATTCCCATTGCTGTTAAAGAGGGCTTAAATATGACCAGAAATGGAGGTCGTTATGTGATTGTCGGGCATTACACAAACACGGGTGAAATTCTCATCAATCCCCACTTAGAGATTAATCTAAAACATATTGATATTCGCGGAACTTGGGGAATTGATTTCAGCCATTTTTATAGAATGATTGAATTACTAAAACGTCATAGTGATTCTAGTAAAAATATTGCTTGGGAAAATCTAATTAGTCGTTCATACACACTACAAGAAATTAATCAAGCCCTGGCAGATGTAGAGCATGGCTCTGTATTGAAAGCGGTGATTCGGCCTAATCTTTAAATGTTTTGTTTCCATCACCAAGAAACATGAGGAGCATCTATGGATATCACTTTAGAAAATAAATTTAATCAAACTTCAGTACGTCAAGTTGAACGTATTCATAAACCTACGCCAGATGACTTTAAACACACGGTTCTATCTTCTAAACATCCTGTCATCTTTACTGGGATAGTAGCTGAATGGAAAGCATTTTCCTTATGGTCATTGGATTATTTAAATACTGTTTTAGGTAACAAAGAAATTAATGCTCGCGTTTCTGACAATAAAATATTTACCTTTGATCCAGAAGTTGGAGTAACTTACCCTACCAAAAAAATGAAGTTTACTGACTTCACAGATTGGATTGTGCAGAATAAAAAAGATGACCAATACTATTACATTCAGCAATATCCAATTCATACTAGCTTCCCTGAACTATTTCCAGATATTGCAATTCCAGATATTATTGATAAAAACTTATCCCTCGATACCGCTCGTTGGATGGGTATTCCAGAGATGGAAATTCCAGAATTTATTGATAAATACTTATCCCTGACTACTATTTTCTGGATGAGTACCAATGGCAATATAACGCAATTACATCACGATCCAGTAGAAAGTGTATTATGTCAAGTGCGTGGTCGAAAGCGAATCTTACTGTTTGAACCAAAACAAAGTTCTTTTCTATATCCTTTCCTTAAAAATTCAAAAATACCATTTATGAGTCAATTAAATATTGACCAACCTGATATTGATAAATTTCCTAAATTTATCAATGCAAAATATATAGAGTGTATCCTAGGGCGTGTCATCAATTGAGCCAAATGACAGAAGCAGCCAAATAAATTGCACCCAGAAAGTTGGCAGCGCGTT